>NZ_BAAAAP010000075.1:0-375 GCF_054768215.1 Clostridium sp. CTA-1 | reverse complement strand
TCTACTTTTTCATCATATAATAACTTTTCTATATCTTTCAAAAATAGGCTACCAATACCTTTTCCTTGAAAACCATCCCCTATGCAAAATTCATCTATGTAATACTCCATACCACAAATCCAAGGCTTTTTCATTCCTACACTTAATGCTACAACTTTTTTATCTATTAATCCTATATATCCTAAAAAATAATTATTTTTCATATGATTTATGAAAAAATTCTTTACCTGTTGTCTGGAATCATACTCGTCATTCCAGGGGGCTCTTGAAAATGTATCTATAAATAAATCTACACATTCTTCCAAATATTCTTCTGATAACTTAATTACTTTTAGTTCCATTGTACACCTCCACTTTTCTTTCAAATTACTATTT
>NZ_BAAAAP010000074.1:0-382 GCF_054768215.1 Clostridium sp. CTA-1 | reverse complement strand
ACTCAATGGTAGAGTGCTAGCCTTCCAAGCTAGTTACGAGGGTTCGATTCCCTTCACCCGCTCCATAATATGCGTCTTTAGCTCAGATGGATAGAGCAACGCCCTTCTAAGGCGTGGGCCAGGGGTTCGAATCCCTTAAGACGCACCATATACGGTGGGCATAGTTCAGTTGGTAGAGCGCCAGATTGTGGTTCTGGTTGTCAAGGGTTCGAGTCCCTTTGTTCACCCCATTRWTGGGATGTCGCCAAGCGGTAAGGCATAGCACTTTGACTGCTACATGCGTAGGTTCGAATCCTGCCATCCCAGCCATTCGATTCACTAGCTCAGTTGGTAGAGCACATGACTTTTAATCATGTTGTCCGGGGTTCGATTCCCCGGTGGA
>NZ_BAAAAP010000073.1:0-393 GCF_054768215.1 Clostridium sp. CTA-1 | reverse complement strand
AGGTGGGATTAGTGATTGGGGTGAAGTCGTAACAAGGTAGCCGTAGGAGAACCTGCGGCTGGATCACCTCCTTTCTAAGGAGAATAGAAAGAAGAAAATTCTTTCTAAAGGCTGAATTCTCTGTTTAATTTTGAGAGACCATTCTCTCRAAATTGAAACTTCTCAATAAAAATTGAGAAGCTGACCATCACAAAATCGTAGATTTTGGATGTCTAGCTATGTTCTTTGAAAATTGCACAGTGAATAAGTAAAGCTAAAGGTATATAAAAATCCTTTGTAAGAATACAATTTTAAGGTCAAGCTACAAAGGGCGCATGGTGAATGCCTTGGCACTAGGAGCCGAAGAAGGACGCGATAAGCTGCGATAAGCCTTGGGTAGCCGCAAATAGGCTG
>NZ_BAAAAP010000072.1:0-394 GCF_054768215.1 Clostridium sp. CTA-1 | reverse complement strand
CTCAGTTGGTTAGAGCAACCGGCTCATAACCGGTAGGTCCGGGGTTCGAGTCCCTGAAGGTCCACCATTTGGGGGTATAGCTCAGTTGGGAGAGCACCTGCCTTGCAAGCAGGGGGTCAGGAGTTCGAATCTCCTTATCTCCACCATTTAAACAGTCCTTAACGGCCTGTTTTTTTATTACTAATAAATTGAAAAATTATGTTGACTTTTAAGATTATAAATGATATTCTAATAAAGTCGTAAAATTGGTCTTTGAAAATTAAACAGAGAATTAACAAGAAACATTCTTGTAACAGCCAGTAAGATAAGGTAATAAACCTTGTCAATGAATTTGAGAAGAGATTAAACTTTAAAATTGAGAGTTTGATCCTGGCTCAGGACGAACGCTGGCGGC
>NZ_BAAAAP010000071.1:0-396 GCF_054768215.1 Clostridium sp. CTA-1 | reverse complement strand
AGGTGGGATTAGTGATTGGGGTGAAGTCGTAACAAGGTAGCCGTAGGAGAACCTGCGGCTGGATCACCTCCTTTCTAAGGAGAATAGAAAGAAGAAAATTCTTTCTAAAGGCTGAATTCTCTGTTTAATTTTGAGAGACCATTCTCTCAAAATTGAAACTTCTCAATAAAATTGAGAAGTAGCTGAYCATCACAAAATCGTAGATTTTGGATGYCTAGCTATGTTCTTTGAAAATTGCACAGTGAATAAAGTAAAGCTAAAGGTATATAAAAATCCTTTGTAAGAATACAATTTTAAGGTCAAGCTACAAAGGGCGCATGGTGAATGCCTTGGCACTAGGAGCCGAAGAAGGACGCGATAAGCTGCGATAAGCCTTGGGTAGCCGCAAATAGGCTG
>NZ_BAAAAP010000070.1:0-423 GCF_054768215.1 Clostridium sp. CTA-1 | reverse complement strand
TAATACCTTGAGGGCCAGTAGCACCAGTTACACCTTGAATTCCAGTAGCTCCTGTAACACCTTGAAGTCCAGTAGGTCCGGTTATGCCTTGAGGACCAGTAGCACCAGTTACACCTTGAGGGCCAGTAGGTCCAGTTGTGCCTTGAGGACCAGTAGGACCGGTTATGCCTTGAGGGCCAGTATCACCTGTAACACCTTGAGGACCAGTAGCACCAGTAATGCCTTGAGGACCAGTAGCTCCGGTTACACCTTGAATTCCAGTAGGACCAGTAATGCCTTGAGGGCCAGTAGGTCCAGTGATACCTTGAATTCCAGTAGAGCCAGTAATGCCTTGAGGACCAGTAGCTCCGGTTACACCTATAGGACCAGTAGGGCCAGTAACGCCTTGGAGTCCAGTAGGACCAGTGATACCTTGAGGGCCAG
>NZ_BAAAAP010000069.1:0-434 GCF_054768215.1 Clostridium sp. CTA-1 | reverse complement strand
AAGGCACAACTGGACCTACTGGCCCTCAAGGTGTAACTGGTGCTACTGGTCCTCAAGGCATAACCGGACCTACTGGACTTCAAGGTGTTACAGGAGCTACTGGAATTCAAGGTGTAACTGGTGCTACTGGCCCTCAAGGTATTACCGGTGCTACTGGAATTCAAGGTATCACTGGATCTACTGGAATTCAAGGTGTTACTGGTCCTACTGGAATTCAAGGTGTTACTGGCCCTACTGGCCCTCAAGGCATTACTGGTCCTACTGGAATTCAAGGTGTAACCGGTCCTACTGGCCCTCAAGGTATCACTGGTCCTACTGGACTCCAAGGCGTTACTGGCCCTACTGGTCCTATAGGTGTAACCGGAGCTACTGGTCCTCAAGGCATTACTGGCTCTACTGGAATTCAAGGTATCACTGGACCTACTGGCCCTCAA
>NZ_BAAAAP010000068.1:0-462 GCF_054768215.1 Clostridium sp. CTA-1 | reverse complement strand
CCCTTATTTTTGTCCAAACTCCTGTTGATACATCTTTAACCCAAAATTCATATAATACTCCATTTGGACTGCTTGCATARCCYTTTATTGTATATGTTTTYCCTGATGCTAGCTTTCCATTTGTTATATATTGATCTCCTAACATTATATCGTAGGTTTGTATTGTAGCTTTCCCTGATTGTGTCTCTACCGTGAATGTTTTCTCTACTCTTCCATCCATACTTGTGTTACTATATTTATCCTTTACATTTACTGCCATTACATATTGTCCATTTTTACTTGGTGTCCAATTTGCATATCTGTCTTCTTTATAGTCCCTTATYTTTGTCCAAACTCCTGTTGATACATCTTTAACCCAAAATTCATATAATACTCCATTTGGACTGCTTGCATARCCYTTTATTGTATATGTTTTYCCTGATGCTAGCTTTCCATTTGTTATATATTGATCTCCTAACATTA
>NZ_BAAAAP010000067.1:0-486 GCF_054768215.1 Clostridium sp. CTA-1 | reverse complement strand
AATGGTGGAGATAAGGAGATTCGAACTCCTGACCCCCTGCTTGCAAGGCAGGTGCTCTCCCAACTGAGCTATACCCCCAAATGGTGGACCTTCAGGGACTCGAACCCCGGACCTACCGGTTATGAGCCGGTTGCTCTAACCAACTGAGCTAAAGATCCATGTTGTTGTATCTGGCAACGACTTACTCTTCCACAGGGCCTCCCCTGCAGTACCATCAGCGCTTTGAAGCTTAACCTTCGTGTTCGGCATGGGAACGGGTGTTACCTTCAAGCCATAATCACCAGATATYTAACATTTTAATTGCTTTTTTGCAATTTGTCAATAGAGATTTAACAATTTTTTTATTGTTTCTCTCAAAATTACACAGTGAATTTTATTTTGGTCAAGCCCTCGACTTATTAGTATCAGTCAACTTAACATGTTGCCATGCTTACATCTCTGACCTATCAACCTGGTGTTCTTCCAGGAGTCTTACTAGCTTACGCT
>NZ_BAAAAP010000066.1:0-506 GCF_054768215.1 Clostridium sp. CTA-1 | reverse complement strand
AAGGCACAACTGGACCTACTGGCCCTCAAGGTGTAACTGGTGCTACTGGTCCTCAAGGCATAACCGGACCTACTGGACTTCAAGGTGTTACAGGAGCTACTGGAATTCAAGGTGTAACTGGTGCTACTGGCCCTCAAGGTATTACCGGAGCTACTGGAATTCAAGGTATCACTGGCCCTACTGGAATTCAAGGTGTAACCGGTCCTACTGGAATTCAAGGCGTTACTGGCCCTACTGGAATTCAAGGTGTAACCGGTCCTACTGGAATTCAAGGTATTACCGGAGCTACTGGAATTCAAGGTATCACTGGATCTACTGGAATTCAAGGTGTAACAGGTCCTACTGGAATTCAAGGTGTTACTGGCCCTCAAGGTATCACTGGTCCTACTGGACTCCAAGGCGTTACTGGCCCTACTGGTCCTATAGGTGTAACCGGAGCTACTGGTCCTCAAGGCATTACTGGCTCTACTGGAATTCAAGGTATCACTGGACCTACTGGCCCTCAA
>NZ_BAAAAP010000065.1:0-549 GCF_054768215.1 Clostridium sp. CTA-1 | reverse complement strand
TGGGATGTCGCCAAGCGGTAAGGCATAGCACTTTGACTGCTACATGCGTAGGTTCGAATCCTGCCATCCCAGCCATTCGATTCACTAGCTCAGTTGGTAGAGCACATGACTTTTAATCATGTTGTCCGGGGTTCGATTCCCCGGTGGATCACCAAAAATTATATAACGTGCAGGTGTGGCGGAATTGGCAGACGCACTAGACTTAGGATCTAGCGCCTATGGCGTGGGGGTTCGACTCCCTTCATCTGCACCATTAAATGAATTTTTAAACAGAATTCAGAAGGATTAAAATATAACGAAACTAAATGTTTTGATATTTGCGGGAGTGGCTCAGTGGTAGAGCGTCACCTTGCCAAGGTGAACGTCGCGAGTTCGAATCTCGTCTTCCGCTCCAATAAATATGCGGGTGTAACTCAATGGTAGAGTGCTAGCCTTCCAAGCTAGTTACGAGGGTTCGATTCCCTTCACCCGCTCCATAATATGCGTCTTTAGCTCAGATGGATAGAGCAACGCCCTTCTAAGGCGTGGGCCAGGGGTTCGAATCCCTTA
>NZ_BAAAAP010000064.1:0-660 GCF_054768215.1 Clostridium sp. CTA-1 | reverse complement strand
CGGCCGAAGGTGGGATTAGTGATTGGGGTGAAGTCGTAACAAGGTAGCCGTAGGAGAACCTGCGGCTGGATCACCTCCTTTCTAAGGAGAATAGAAAGAAGAAAATTCTTTCTAAAGGCTGAATTCTCTGTTTAATTTTGAGAGACCAATATCTCTTATATAACTAAAATAAGTTAAGATAAATAAATCTTAACTATTAATTATGGAATATAACTTAAATATGGGGGTATAGCTCAGTTGGGAGAGCACCTGCCTTGCAAGCAGGGGGTCAGGAGTTCGAATCTCCTTATCTCCACCATTTAAGGGTCTATAGCTCAGCTGGTTAGAGCGCACGCCTGATAAGCGTGAGGTCGATGGTTCGAGTCCATTTAGACCCACCATGTTCTTTGAAAATTGCACAGTGAATAAGTAAAGCTAAAGGTATAAAATCCTTTGTAATTAAAATGAAACTCACTCAGCAAAGCTGAGGAGTATAGAATTCTAATAAATCTYAGATTTARAGAATTCTTAWTAGGTCAAGCTACAAAGGGCGCATGGTGAATGCCTTGGCACTAGGAGCCGAAGAAGGACGCGATAAGCTGCGATAAGCCTTGGGTAGCCGCAAATAGGCTGAGATCCAGGGATTTCCGAATGAGGAAACTCACATGGGTAACCCCATGT
>NZ_BAAAAP010000063.1:0-754 GCF_054768215.1 Clostridium sp. CTA-1 | reverse complement strand
GTATTTAAATCTTTAACCCAAAATTCGTATAAAACTCTATTAGTACTACTTGCATATCCTTTTATCGTATATGTTTTTCCTATTTGTAATTGATATGARGTTACATATTGATTATCTAGCATAATATCATATGTTTGTATAGTTGCTTTTCCGGAATTATAATCAACATTAAAATTTTTCTCTACTTTTCCATCTACACTTGCATTACTATATTTATCCTTTACATTTACTGCTATTATATATTGTCCGCTTTTATTTGGTGTCCAATTTGCATATCTGTCTTCYTTATAGTCYCTTATCTTTGTCCAAACCCCTGTTGATACATCTTTAACCCAAAATTCATATAATACTCCATTTGGGCTGCTTGCATAACCCTTTATTGCATATGTTTTTCCTGATGTTAGCTTTCCATTTGTTATATATTGATCTCCTAACATTATATCGTAGGTTTGTATTGTAGCTTTCCCTGATTGTGTCTCTACCGTGAATGTTTTCTCTACTCTTCCATCCATACTTGTGTTACTATATTTATCCTTTACATTTACTGCTATTACATATTGTCCATTTTTACTTGGTGTCCAATTTGCACATCTGTCTTCTTTATARTCCCTTATTTTTGTCCAAACTCCTGTTGATACATCTTTAACCCAAAATTCATATAATACTCCATTTGGACTGCTTGCATAGCCTTTTATTGTATATGTTTTCCCTGATGCTAGCTTTCCATTTGTTATATATTGATCTCCTAACATTA
>NZ_BAAAAP010000062.1:0-755 GCF_054768215.1 Clostridium sp. CTA-1 | reverse complement strand
CGAACCCTCGACCTCCGGCGTGACAGGCCGGCACTCTAACCAACTGAGCCACTGGGCCATATATTAATGGTGGGCACAACAGGGCTCGAACCTGTGACCCCCTGCTTGTAAGGCAGATGCTCTCCCAGCTGAGCTATGCGCCCATTAAAAAAATAACAAATGGTGACCCCTAGGGGAATCGAACCCCTGTTACCACCGTGAAAGGGTGGTGTCTTGACCGCTTGACCAAGGGGCCATAGTGTCATACTTGTTATTTTTAGTTGGATGTTAATCCCTTTATTTAATTTTAAAATGGCGACCCAGAAGGGGCTCGAACCCTCGACCTCCGGCGTGACAGGCCGGCACTCTAACCAACTGAGCCACTGGGCCATATTAATGGTGGGCACAACAGGGCTCGAACCTGTGACCCCCTGCTTGTAAGGCAGATGCTCTCCCAGCTGAGCTATGCGCCCATTAATATAATTAATAAATGGTGACTCCTAGGGGAATCGAACCCCTGTTACCACCGTGAAAGGGTGGTGTCTTGACCGCTTGACCAAGGAGCCAAATATGGAGCTGGCAATAGGACTTGAACCTACAACCTGCTGATTACAAGTCAGCTGCTCTGCCAATTGAGCCATGCCAGCATAATGGCGACCCAGAAGGGGCTCGAACCCTCGACCTCCGGCGTGACAGGCCGGCACTCTAACCAACTGAGCCACTGGGCCATATATTAATGGTGGGCACAACAGGGCTCGAACCTGTGACCCCCTGCT
>NZ_BAAAAP010000061.1:0-778 GCF_054768215.1 Clostridium sp. CTA-1 | reverse complement strand
CCGGTAATACCTTGAGGGCCAGTAGCACCAGTAATGCCTTGAGGACCAGTAGCTCCGGTAATACCTTGAATTCCAGTAGGTCCAGTAATACCTTGAGGGCCAGTAGGTCCAGTGATACCTTGAATTCCAGTAGGGCCAGTAATGCCTTGAGGACCAGTAGCTCCGGTTACACCTATAGGACCAGTAGGGCCAGTAACGCCTTGAAGTCCAGTAGGACCGGTAACACCTATAGGACCAGTAGGACCAGTAACGCCTTGAATTCCAGTAGGACCGGTAACACCTATAGGACCAGTAGGGCCAGTAACGCCTTGAAGTCCAGTAGGACCTGTTACACCTTGAATTCCAGTAGCTCCGGTAATACCTTGAATTCCAGTAGGACCAGTAACACCTTGAATTCCAGTAGGGCCAGTAATGCCTTGAATTCCAGTAGGTCCTGTTACACCTTGAATTCCAGTAGGACCAGTAACACCTTGAATTCCAGTAGGTCCAGTAACACCTTGAATTCCAGTAGGTCCAGTAACGCCTTGAATTCCAGTAGCTCCGGTAATACCTTGAGGGCCAGTAGCACCAGTAATGCCTTGAGGACCAGTAGCTCCGGTAATACCTTGAATTCCAGTAGGTCCAGTAATACCTTGAGGGCCAGTAGGTCCAGTGATACCTTGAATTCCAGTAGAGCCAGTAATGCCTTGAGGACCAGTAGCTCCGGTTACACCTATAGGACCAGTAGGGCCAGTAACGCCTTGGAGTCCAGTAGGACCAGTGATACCTTGAGGGCCAG
>NZ_BAAAAP010000060.1:0-1044 GCF_054768215.1 Clostridium sp. CTA-1 | reverse complement strand
AGGTTTATTACCTTATCTTACTGGCTGTTACAAGAATGTTTCTTGTTAATTCTCTGTTTAATTTTCAAAGACCACATCGCCTCAGCGACTTTTATATCTTATCAAATTTGTTGTTCTTTGTCAAGAACTTTTTTCAAATTTGTTTTTGTTGTATTTATCATAACTGAAAAATAACAACTATCTTTGTTTCTTTTAATTTTCAGAACCAAAGAACAGTTGTTATTATATCATATATATTGTGGCTGTTTAATGTTGAACATTCCTTTATATAAATTTAAATCTAACTTTTCTTTTAAATACTCTAATTAACTAAAAATAACTATATATGATACGCCTAGCATAGTTTATTTATATATTATTATTTACTATATAATAAGTAACATGATCCTGCCATTTTCCATCTATATATAAGTATTTTTCATTTATACCTAGCTTTTTGAATCCGCAAGCTTCCAATACTTTTTGAGATCTAATATTATCTATTAAGGTTGAAGCTTCTATTCTATGTATATCAATTTCATTAAATGTATAATCTATCAATAATTTAAGTGCTTCCTTCATATATCCATTTCCTTGGAAATTTTTGTCTATTGAATATCCTACAATGCAATTTTTAAATATGCCCATTATTATATTTGATATCTTTATTTTACCTATAAATTTTTCATCTTTATATATACCAAATTCTAAGCTATTTCCATTTAAATATTGTTTATATGAATCCATTAATAAATCCCTTTGCCCTTTTAAAGTATAAAAAGTTTTATCTCGTGTGGGTTCATAGTTTTTTAGATGCCTTTCATTTCTTATATAATAATCTAATAATTCTTGTGCATTTATAGGCGTTAATAGCTTTAAGCTTATATTTTTCCCTTCTATACTTAATTCTTTATATAAATTAGCTTTCCTAAAAGTATCTATGTCTAATCCAAATAAAAATTCACTAGTTTTTATACCATCTATTAATCTACTATCATTTATAATTCCTTCTAAATAAAATCCATATTCTATAAAAACATTTGTATTCATATTTTCATTTATTAT
>NZ_BAAAAP010000059.1:0-1193 GCF_054768215.1 Clostridium sp. CTA-1 | reverse complement strand
AATAAATATATAAACACAAAAAAGGAGGAAATAAAAATGGCAAAAGCAAAATTTGAAAGAAGCAAGCCTCATGTAAACATAGGAACAATAGGTCACGTAGACCACGGTAAGACAACATTAACAGCAGCTATTACAACAGTATTAGCACAAAAGGGAGGAGCTTCAGCAACAAAGTATGACGAAATAGATAAAGCTCCAGAAGAAAAAGAAAGAGGAATCACAATAAATACATCACACGTAGAGTATGAAACAGCAAACAGACACTACGCACAYGTAGACTGCCCAGGACACGCRGACTATGTAAAGAACATGATAACAGGAGCAGCACAAATGGATGGAGCRATCTTAGTTGTATCAGCAGCAGATGGTCCAATGCCACAAACAAGAGAACACATACTACTAGCATCAAGAGTTGGAGTACAATATATAGTAGTATTCTTAAATAAAGCTGACCAAGTAGATGATCCAGAAYTAATMGAATTAGTTGAAATGGAAGTAAGAGAATTACTAAATGAATATGGATTCCCAGGAGATGATACTCCAATAGTAGTAGGATCAGCATTAGAAGTATTAGAAAACCAAGATAATGCAGAAAAAACAAAATGCATAGATGAATTAATGGAAGCAATAGATAGCTATATACCAACACCAGAAAGAGCAACAGATCAACCATTCTTAATGCCAGTAGAAGACGTATTTACAATTACAGGAAGAGGAACAGTTGCAACAGGAAGAGTTGAAAGAGGAATTCTACATACTGGAGACGAAGTAGAATTAATAGGAATGAAAGAAGAAATATCAAAGACAGTATGTACAGGAATAGAAATGTTCAGAAAAATACTTGATGAAGCAATGGCAGGAGACAACATAGGAGCATTATTAAGAGGTGTTCAAAGAGACGACATCCAAAGAGGTCAAGTATTAGCAAAACCAGGTTCAATAACACCACACAAAAAATTCGTAGGTCAAGTATACGTATTAAAGAAAGAAGAAGGTGGAAGACATACACCATTCTTTAATGGATACAGACCACAATTCTACTTCAGAACAACAGACGTTACAGGATCAATCAACTTACCAGAAGGAGTAGAAATGGTAATGCCTGGAGACCATATAGATATGGCAGTAGAATTAATTACACCAGTAGCAATGCACGAAAACTTAAGATTCGCTATCAGAGAAGGTGGAAGAAC
>NZ_BAAAAP010000058.1:0-1366 GCF_054768215.1 Clostridium sp. CTA-1 | reverse complement strand
ACTTCTATTTGATTTTAATAGCAGGTCTGCATAATTTTTCATATAATTATTTAATCTCATTATTTCGCTCCTTTATTTGTAAATATTCCCCTTACTTATTGTTAAAAAGCTTAGTTATATTTTTTAATTACCTTAAACCTTTTTAATGTTTATTTAGGTAATACAGGATATATATTTTCAAATGAAATTTCAGGTGTTAAATTATAATATATCTTTACATTATCTATAGTATAACTAAGCTTCTTGACATTATTTTCGTTATTTTTTATACAACTTAATGAATTTAGTACATATTATTCCTCATATTTAATATTAATCCATATCATTCTACTTTTTAGGAAAATATTAGTCTACATTAAAGTTATCATAAAAATAAAAACCCATAGAGAAAACTTTTTAAGGTTATTACTCTACAGGATAAATTTTTTAAAATACTAATACATGATAAGTTCTATCTGAAATAGCATGTCTAAAACAAATCATAATAACTAAACAAAAAACAAATTATATTAATATTTTTTACATTTCCAGTGGACCTCTATTTAATCCTTATTAGTTTTTCCATGACACACCCTTCCCCCTTTGGTATATGCAAATGACCTTCATCATCTAATTTATACTCCTTACCATCTAAAATAAATTTAGAATCTTTAGTATATCCATCTTTAAACCAATTACTTTTATTAATTCCATTTCTTTCGGCTTCTATTTGATATTCTGGATAAATATCGCCATCATCTAACATATAAAATTTATTTGAATAACTTCCACTTTTAACTTCAAACCATCCTGGTTTAATACCGACACTTCCTAATGTTTCTTTTATCTCCTCTTTACTAAATGAAGAATAAGCACAATATCCTGTTTTATCGCTTGCAAGATATGTAAATAATCTTCCTGCTCTAGCTACTTCCCCAGAATCTGAAGGACATAAAGAAAAATTATCTTTAATATCATCATAAGGCATATATACATTGCCTCCATCTCCAGCAGTAAATATAGCTGTCATTCCTGACTTTGTTTTCATTTTATTATATACTCCCTTTTCAAAGTTCAAAACATTATCAACAGCCTTTACTGGTTTAATTTCTTTTCCATTAATACTTTTTAATCTTGAAAGTAATTCTCTATTAGATAAAAACTCTTTTGATCTATCAAAATCTATGTCATTCTTTATAAAATCAGAAGTTTCAGCATATATATTTGAATTCCTTTTATTATTTAAATTATTATATCCTGAAGAATACAAACTTCTATTTGATTTTAATAGCAGGTCTGCATAATTTTTCATATAATTATTTAATCTCATTATTTCGCTCCTTTATTTGTAAATATTCCCCTTACTTATTGTTAAAAAGCTTAGTTA
>NZ_BAAAAP010000057.1:0-1368 GCF_054768215.1 Clostridium sp. CTA-1 | reverse complement strand
AATTCACTGTGTAATTTTGAAAGAACATTCTTTCAAAGAAAATAATCTGGTGATTATGGCTTGAAGGTAACACCCGTTCCCATGCCGAACACGAAGGTTAAGCTTCAAAGCGCTGATGGTACTGCAGGGGAGGCCCTGTGGAAGAGTAGGTCGTTGCCAGATGAAATTATATGGCTCGATAGCTCAGTCGGTAGAGCAGAGGACTGAAAATCCTCGTGTCCCTGGTTCGATTCCTGGTCGAGCCACCAGGAAAAACTAGCATTAGTGCTAGTTTTTTTATTATAAATATAAATAGACATATTATTAATGATATTGTAGGAAAAATAAGTTAGAGTATATATCTAACTTATTTTTTATATAATAAATATTTCAAGTTAAGAAGTGATTGGTACTGTCCATTAGCGCCATAGAACAGCCATTCCGGACATGAGCTGGATATTAAGATGGTGATTCTTTTTCTGTTATTGTCCTAATTATTTTTGATTTTGAGCGGGGCACACCTCCCTTTTTAATCTTCGTAGTTCCCGCAGAAATGAATTTTGTTATTTCAAAGGGAGTAATTCTTCTTTTATAGTTATTTCACTTTCCGAACCTTTAATTCTAGCGAAACTTTATTTTTCTATATCTCTAACACCTTCTGAACGGCATCTTACACTGCAATAATCAATACGGCTTTGACCTAACATCCTAGGGATGAATCCGTTTTCTATAAAAATATCTCTAGGAAGTTTTCCAGTACTATGTTTAGTAATAAATAATTCTTTAAATAAATCCTGATATGTAATTTGTTTTGAAGAAACGGTTTTAACATTTTTATTTCTAGATAAAATATATATTCCTACTTGTGTAAAATTACCATTTTATGTTTTCACCATTGAGACACCTCCAATTTTTTTATTATACTTGATTTAAATTGAACTATTATGTTAGATCTCAAAAACATATCCAAGAGTATCTTTACACGAAATATAGAGTATTTTATAAGATATAGTAGATAAATAAATATATATATTGAAAATCGTTGATTCTAGTCACAACTAGTAATTGTAAACATGATAAGATGTATCTTGTCGCTTAGGTGCTGAAGCACAAAGAGATGAAATTAGAAAGTTAATAAGTTTATATATGAAAACAACTTAGAAGCTTTCAAAAACAAATTTGAAAAAAGTTCTTGACAAAGAACAACAAATTTGATAAGATATAAAAGTCGCTGAGGCGAYGTGGTCTTTGAAAATTAAACAGAGAATTAACAAGAAACATTCTTGTAACAGCCAGTAAGATAAGGTAATAAACCTTGTCAATGAATTTGAGAAGAGATTAAACTTTAAAATTGAGAGTTTGATCCTGGCTCAGGACGAACGCTGGCGG
>NZ_BAAAAP010000056.1:0-1613 GCF_054768215.1 Clostridium sp. CTA-1 | reverse complement strand
CCTTGTCAATGAATTTGAGAAGAGATTAAACTTTAAAATTGAGAGTTTGATCCTGGCTCAGGACGAACGCTGGCGGCGTGCTTAACACATGCAAGTCGAGCGATGAAGCTTCCTTCGGGAAGTGGATTAGCGGCGGACGGGTGAGTAACACGTGGGTAACCTGCCTCAAAGTGGGGGATAGCCTTCCGAAAGGRAGATTAATACCGCATAAYATAAGAGAATCGCATGATTTTYTTATCAAAGATTTATTGCTTTGAGATGGACCCGCGGCGCATTAGCTAGTTGGTAAGGTAAYGGCTTACCAAGGCAACGATGCGTAGCCGACCTGAGAGGGTGATCGGCCACATTGGAACTGAGACACGGTCCAGACTCCTACGGGAGGCAGCAGTGGGGAATATTGCGCAATGGGGGAAACCCTGACGCAGCAACGCCGCGTGGGTGATGAAGGTYTTCGGATTGTAAAGCCCTGTTTTCTGGGACGATAATGACGGTACCAGAGGAGGAAGCCACGGCTAACTACGTGCCAGCAGCCGCGGTAATACGTAGGTGGCGAGCGTTGTCCGGATTTACTGGGCGTAAAGGGTGCGTAGGCGGATGTTTAAGTGGGATGTGAAATCCCCGGGCTTAACCTGGGGGCTGCATTCCAAACTGGRTATCTAGAGTGCAGGAGAGGAAAGCGGAATTCCTAGTGTAGCGGTGAAATGCGTAGAGATTAGGAAGAACACCAGTGGCGAAGGCGGCTTTCTGGACTGTAACTGACGCTGAGGCACGAAAGCGTGGGTAGCAAACAGGATTAGATACCCTGGTAGTCCACGCCGTAAACGATGGATACTAGGTGTAGGGGGTATCAACTCCCCCTGTGCCGCAGTTAACACAATAAGTATCCCGCCTGGGGAGTACGGTCGCAAGATTAAAACTCAAAGGAATTGACGGGGGCCCGCACAAGCAGCGGAGCATGTGGTTTAATTCGAAGCAACGCGAAGAACCTTACCTGGACTTGACATCCCTTGCATARCCTAGAGATAGGTGAAGCCCTTCGGGGCAAGGAGACAGGTGGTGCATGGTTGTCGTCAGCTCGTGTCGTGAGATGTTAGGTTAAGTCCTGCAACGAGCGCAACCCTTGTTATTAGTTGCTACCATTAAGTTGAGCACTCTAATGAGACTGCCTGGGTAACCAGGAGGAAGGTGGGGATGACGTCAAATCATCATGCCCCTTATGTCCAGGGCTACACACGTGCTACAATGGTAGGTACAATAAGACGCAAGACCGYGAGGTGGAGCAAAACTTATAAAACCTATCTCAGTTCGGATTGTAGGCTGCAACTCGCCTACATGAAGCTGGAGTTGCTAGTAATCGCGAATCAGAATGTCGCGGTGAATACGTTCCCGGGCCTTGTACACACCGCCCGTCACACCATGAGAGCTGGTAACACCCGAAGTCCGTGAGGTAACCGTAAGGAGCCAGCGGCCGAAGGTGGGATTAGTGATTGGGGTGAAGTCGTAACAAGGTAGCCGTAGGAGAACCTGCGGCTGGATCACCTCCTTTCTAAGGAGAATAGAAAGAAGAAAATTCTTTCTAAAGGCTGAATTCTCTGTTTAATTTTGAGAGACCA
>NZ_BAAAAP010000055.1:0-1775 GCF_054768215.1 Clostridium sp. CTA-1 | reverse complement strand
TTACTCACCCGTCCGCCGCTAATCCACTTCCCGAAGGAAGCTTCATCGCTCGACTTGCATGTGTTAAGCACGCCGCCAGCGTTCGTCCTGAGCCAGGATCAAACTCTCAATTTTAAAGTTTAATCTCTTCTCAAATTCATTGACAAGGYTTATTACCTTATCTTACTGGCTGTTACAAGAATGTTTCTTGTTAATTCTCTGTTTAATTTTCAAAGACCGCATCGCCTCAGCGACTTTTATATCTTAACAAATTTGTTGTTCTTTGTCAAGAAATATTTTTACATGAACTTTAATTCCATTCATTCATGTACGCTGCCTACAAGCAACAATATATATGTTATCAAATAATAAAATTTTAGTTTTAATGTAGATACTAAAATATTAATATTAAATCACATTTACTCTAATATACTATTAATTTATATAGTTTAAGCATATTGATACGCCTGGCAAGCTTTATGTCTATTTTTAAGTTTATTAGTATATATAACTATCTTCTATTAATAATAATATAATTCAAAATAGATTTTATCTATTTTACAATATCATTATGTCCTTTAAATTTATTAAATATACATATTATTAAATAAAAAAAGATAGCAAATTAATTGCTATCTTTTTTATTATATTATTTTATTTCAACTGTGTATTTATCTCTTAAGTTTTGTGTAAACTCATTATATTGTTGATTTTGTTTTTCTTGTAAAAGTTTATTATTTATCATAGCTTTAACTTCATCAAAAGGCTTAATCATACTTTCTCTTATATTATCAACTATTATTAAATGATATCCAAATTGAGTTTTAACAGCTTCTGTAACTTTATCAACTTCTGCTTCAAACACTGCTTTTTCAAATTCTGGAACCATTTGACCTTTAGTAAATGTTCCTAAACTTCCCCCTTGAGCTTTTGAAGGACATTTTGAATATTTTTCAGCTGCTTCTGAAAAATCTAATCCATTTTTTATTTCTCCATATATACTATTAGCTTCATCTTCTGAATCAACTAATATATGTCTTGCTGTTATAAGTTCTTGTGTTCTAAACTCTTCTTTATTTTCTTCATAATATTTTTTAGCTTCTTCTTCTGAAACTGTAGCTCTAGCTAAAACATTAGATACCGCTACTTGTATTAAAAGTTGCTTCTTAGTAGCTTCTAATTGTTTTTTAAAGTCTTCTGTTTCATCAACTTTCATATCTTTAGCATAATTATATGAAAGTTCAAAATCAATCATTTGTTTTATTAAGTCTTCTCTTCCCTTTTCTGTATTTAAATACGTTTGTCTTTCCTTTGGGAAGCTAAGTATTGTATTATCTACATCCTTATCTGTAATTTCTTGCCCATTAACTATAGCCACGATATTATTTTCCATAAAAAATCTCCTTTATAATAAATTTATTTCTATTACAGTTTAATTTTAACATAAAAGAAACTAAATTTTAAGTATAATTCCACTTTAAAATTTAACTTACTATAAAAAGCACCTAAGATATTTATCTTAGGTGCTTTTTTGGTGGCTCGACCAGGAATCGAACCAGGGACACGAGGATTTTCAGTCCTCTGCTCTACCGACTGAGCTATCGAGCCATATAATTTCATCTGGCAACGACCTACTCTTCCACAGGGYCTCCCCTGCAGTACCATCAGCGCTTTGAAGCTTAACCTTCGTGTTCGGCATGGGAACGGGTGTTACCTTCAAGCCATAATCACCAGATTATTTTCTTTGAAAGAATGTTCTTTCAAAATTACACAGTGAATTTTATTTTGGTCAAGCC
>NZ_BAAAAP010000054.1:0-1924 GCF_054768215.1 Clostridium sp. CTA-1 | reverse complement strand
AGCGCTGATGGTACTGCAGGGGAGGCCCTGTGGAAGAGTAAGTCGTTGCCAGATGAATATGATTCACTAGCTCAGTTGGTAGAGCACATGACTTTTAATCATGTTGTCCGGGGTTCGATTCCCCGGTGGATCACCAAAGCACTTTACAGTTTTGTAAGGTGCTTTTTAATTTGGATAATATATATTATTCAAATTATTATGGAATAGTATAAATATAATGAATATGAAATTTTGATGCTTCATATGGGTGTATTAGAATATATAATTGTTATATGAAATAATAAAATAAAAATCTATATTATGAAAATAATATAGATTTTTATGAATACAAGGGACTTAGATTTAAATTTTGCCTAGAGCTTCTTTTAACTTAAGCCAATCATTCTCATATATCTTATGAAATTCTTCACTTCTATTATAAGTTAAAGATGATGGATGATACATTGGAAACACATATCTACTTAAGTTTTCAACAAAATAAACATTACCATGACAATCACCAATAGACTTAAAATTTGTTAGCCTTTTCAAGGGAACATTTCCTAATGTAATTATTAATTTAGGGTTTACTAAATTAATTTCTTCATCAAGTATTGAACTAAATAAAGATATTTCTGAAACCTTAGGTGGTCTATTACTTATAGATATTCTTCCATTTTTACCTTCTTTAATTTTTATAGGTCTAAAAAAACAAGTATTAGTAATTCTAATAGATTCTCTTTTAAGGCCTATAGAATTTAAATATTTCTCAAAGTTTTTACCAGCCATACCTACAAAAGGTTTACCTTCTTCTACTTCATTTTTACCTGGGGCTTCTCCTATAAATAGAATATCACATGGTATAGGCCCATCACCTGTTATGTACCCACCTGTTTTATCACCTACATATTCCTCTGAAATATTTTTAATTTTATTTTTCAAAGATTCTTGTATATTCAATTAAGAAAACTCCTTCCTATATATTTATATAAACTTCATTTCCTTTTAAATTTATACTATTAACACAACTATTAATGTAGTTAAAAGAGAGTATTCTTTTATTAATTTTAACACCACTAATTTTTTTATGCGTATTTTTATAAAAGTAATTATTATATAGATAAAGTTCTATATAAAATATGTAGTTTTAGAAAATATAAAATATATCATTATCTAATGGTTGTTAAAAATGTTTATCATTCTAATAATAAACTCCATTAAAAACTGTGAAAGAATATATATTTTTTAAAATTACATTTTATGAATATGATTAGTTACATATAAAATATAATTTAATGTTTATATATGGGATTTTATTATCTTTTAAAAGAAATATGATGATATAAATTATATATTAAAATCAATCTCATATAAAGGAATATTATCATACACTAATTATTCAATAATTTTATTAGGTAAATATAAAAGCAATTACTGTATAAATAATAAAGAATATAAAAATATTTATAATATATAGTAGTTACTATAATTTAGATTATAGATATTATATAAAAATGTAGAGTATTATCTAGCTTAACCAATAATAATGTAGTGCTTATATTTTAAAAAATAATATATAAATATAATTATATAAGTAATATATAGAAAATAATTCTTATAATTACAGCAACATAACCAAGTGTATCTATATAAAAAAAACGGAGTAATATGTAAAAAATAAAAGAAAAATGCTATTAATTTTATATAAATAGATAAAATCATATCGTTATAGTAATTGAAAATGCTATAATGGTACATGTCGCTGAAACACAGCAACAAATAAAAAAACAAATTTGAAAAAAAGTTCTTGACAAAGAACAACAAATTTGATAAGATATAAAAGTCGCTGAGGCGATGTGGTCTTTGAAAATTAAACAGAGAATTAACAAGAAACATTCTTGTAACAGCCAGTAAGATAAGGTAATAAACCTTGTCAATGAATTTG
>NZ_BAAAAP010000053.1:0-2201 GCF_054768215.1 Clostridium sp. CTA-1 | reverse complement strand
GATAGTTTATTAACAGAGAATTCTTGTATATCTATAGAATAGATATATACAGGTCTAACAACACCATCTCTTACTGTGTAAGATGGAGTCATATTTCCTGAAGCTATTGTATGTAGTACTGTAGATAAACATATAAGCATTGTAGATTTTCTTGTATGTTTTCTCATAGCATCTTGAGCTTCATATACATTATCGTAAACGTTAGGTAGAGTGAATCTATCTCTTATAGTRCCMGCAAGTACTACAGGAACATCTTTTTCTACACAAGCTTTTAATATACCATCTTTAACTTTTCCAGAAGCCATAAGTTCTTCTAAAGAACCAGCTCTTCTAGCTTCGTTTATAGCTTCCATATAGTTGTAATGAGCATTTTTTTCAGCTTCAAAAGTTTCTTGACCTAAAACTGTTCCGAACATTCCTTTTTCTAAGTCATAGGTTGCAAGAGTGTTTCCTGATAAAATGGCATTAACATATCCGTTTTCTACAAGGGAAGCAAAAGCTGCTCTTGATTCATCATCTAATGCAATTGATGGTCCTAGAACCCAAGTGATTTTTCCGTTATGTTCTTTTTCATATTTCATTATTTCATATAAATCATCATAGTCTTTAGAGAAAGCTGTTTCTCTTGATCTACCACTTCTAAATGCAAARGTATCTGAATTTCCGTCTTTAGCTACGAATCCACCAGCATACATRTATATMCCTTCGCTRGCATCTTCAGTTCTTCCTACTACAACTTTATCTCCAAGTTTAAGATTTCTAAATTCTACAACTTCTATATCATCCTCTGGAGTAACAATTGCAACAGTATCCATACGGCTTTCRTTAGCTATTACCCATYTYCCTTTAATTTTAAAGTATTCAGGATATATTGATAAAGCGTGGTAGTGTCTAGGAGCAACTCCTTCTATAACTACTTCTTCAGTTTTACAATCCGGTGCTTTAACAAGAAAATCTTGYGTAAAATCTGGTGGYGTAAATTTTGGTAATTCGAAACTCATTTAAAATCTCCTCCTAATAATATATTAATGTATCTTAGTAATTTTCAAAATTAAGTGYTTATAATCTCYTATTTAAGAACRTTCTTTTGAACATTAACAACAAAGTCTTGAACGTTAGTAACTATTGTTTTAACACCTACATGTTCTCTAGCTGTTGCTACTTGGTTAACTGCATATTCAGCAATATCTATAGAGTAAACATATACTGGTCTTACCTTACCATCTACAACTTTATAAGATGAAGCTAAGTTTGCAGTTGCTACTGAGTGAAGAACTGTAGCAAGACAAATTATAACAGTTGCCTTTTGAGCTTGTTCTTTCATAGCATCAAGTCCGCAAGTTACATTGTGATAAACTGGAGGAAGTGGACCATCATCTCTTATTGATCCTGCAAGAACTATTGGRATATTATGTTCTATACAAGCTTTTATAAATCCATCTTTAACGTTTCCTTCAGAAAGTAGAGCTTCTATAGATCCAGCTCTTCTAGCTTCGTTTATAAGGTCTAAGTGATTATAGTGACCCATTGGAACTGATTCTTGAGTGTATATGTTTTGTCCTAAAGCAGTACCTAAAAGTCCTCCTTCTAAATCATGAGTAGCCATAGCGTTACCAGCCATAAGAGCGTTTACAAATCCTTTTTCAGCAAGTTCTGATAAAGCTACYCTAGTATCATAGTCAAATACAACRGCAGGTCCTAAAACCCAAACTATATGTCCATTGTTTTCTTTTTCATGTTTTAATATTTCATATAATTCTTTGTAGTCTTTTGAGAAAGATGATTCAACAGTTCTTCCGAATCCAACCTTTGGTATGTTATCAAAACCTTCAGCATATTTGTAGATACCTTCGCTTCCATCTACAGATTTTCCTAATATAACTTTATCTCCAACTTTAAGGCTTCTGAATTCTACAACTTCTACAGTGTTGTCATCTTTAACTATTGCAGCACAATCTAGAGATGTTTGAGTTGGTAAAACCCATTCACCTTTAACCTTAAAATATTCTGGTAATACAGAAGTTATATGAAATCCTTGAGGAGCTACTCCATCTTTTTCAACTTCACCTATTTTAACATCTGGTGCCTTAACAAGAACATCTTGTGTAAAATCTGGTGGTGTAAATTTTGGTAATTGAAAACTCATTTTAAATTTCCTCCTTAACGTAATATATTTTAAATTGTATTGGGGTTATATATAT
>NZ_BAAAAP010000052.1:0-2350 GCF_054768215.1 Clostridium sp. CTA-1 | reverse complement strand
CCCTTATYTTTGTCCAAACTCCTGTTGATACATCTTTAACCCAAAATTCATATAATACTCCATTTGGACTGCTTGCATARCCYTTTATTGTATATGTTTTYCCTGATGCTAGCTTTCCATTTGTTATATATTGATCTCCTAACATTATGTCATAGGTTTGTATTGTGGCTTTCCCTGATTGTGTCTCTACCGTGAATGTTTTCTCTACTCTTCCATCCATACTTGTGTTACTATATTTATCCTTTACATTTACTGCTATTACATATTGTCCATTTTTACTTGGTGTCCAATTTGCATATCTGTCTTCTTTATAGTCTCTTATCTTTGTCCAAACTCCTGTTGATAYATCTTTAACCCAAAATTCATATAATACTCCATTTGGACTGCTTGCATARCCYTTTATTGTATATGTTTTTCCTGATGCTAGCTTTCCATTTGTTATATATTGATCTCCTAACATTATGTCATAGGTTTGTATTGTGGCTTTCCCTGATAAAGGTACTGATAATGCTTTTGTTTCTTTATATGTATTATTAGTTAATGTATTATTTTCTTCATTTTTTAATACATTATCTTGTATTGTCTGTTCCTGTTGATTTTTAACATATATTTTTAAACTTTTCTCTTCTTTATTATCATTTTCATCTATAGCTACAATTTTTAGTAGGTATTCTCCATTTTTAATATTCGACATATCTTTTTTATATTCAAAATTAGTCAAATAACTACTATCCTTATTTACTGATGTTTCTGTTTTRGCTTGTCCTATTTTCTCATTATTTAAATAAATTTCTATTAATTTTAGTTTTTCCTTAGAATCTACAGTTCCTATTAAATTTAAATCATTTCCATTAAATAATTCACTTTCCTTTGGAGATTCCAGATTTATGATTAAATTATTATAAGCCTGTACACTCATAGGGAATATTAATAATCCAATCATAAAAAAAAGTGAAATAATATTTAAGACTAAGCAACCCTTTTTTCTATTTATCATAAACTCACCCTTTCAATAGTTGTCTTTATAATTTTATCGTAATCTACATAAATATTTTTAAATTTAAACTTTACAATTGCATACTATTTCCATTTGAAATTCTTCTAATTGTAAAAAATAATATTCTATTAAAAATCAATTAAAATTATTATATCATTTAATATAATAATAAAAAAGAACTACCTCAAAATAGAAAGTATTTTCTATTTTGAGACAGCCTTTTTTATATTTATTTAAAAATTGGTATGTCGAAATTTAATGTAGCCCCTCTCAATCCATCTATTACTTTTTTTATATTTCCAATTTGATTGTATACCCATCTTACATCTGTTGCATATTGGTGTACTGTTGGATTAGCTGGATTCCATCTCATTTTATATAATGTATCTTGTTTATACGTCACGTTATTTATATATCCTGATGAAATCCATTTAGCCCCTCCTTTAATAGCTAAATCTACTGAAAACCATCCCTGTTCATAAGCATACTTAGATCCTTGTCCTATAGGATCACTATCCACAGCATTTATACCAAATAAATTGTAAACCATTTTTCCATTTACCACCACGCCCTTAGCTAAAGTTGACGTACCATTTCCTGTTTCTAAAAGAGCATGTGCTACTAAATATATAGGGCTTACGTTACTTTCTCTTCCTGCATCAATGAATACTTGTCCCTTTCCTTCTAGCACACCCTTACCTTTAAGCATATTATTTAGTTGCTCTGCTGTAGTACATTCATTGTAGCTTAATTGTAAAAATTGATATTGCCCAATATCATCATATATCTGATTAGTTGGATCTATATATTCTCTAGCCTTTGATTTAATATAGTCATATTGCTGATCACTCTGCACCCAATTAACTCCATTTATATCAGTTGAATATCCTTTTTTACCATTCTTTACAATAGCATATCTCCATTCATAAGTATTCTTCTCTGGTATATACATATGATAAGCTGGTCTATTGTCCATTTGCTTATTTAGCATTTCATCTAATGTTATATTATAATTTGTTTTTTTATAGTTTTTAATTAAACCATCTTCACCTATTACTGTAAATGTTTTTTCTACTTTTGAATCAAAAATATCTGAGCTGAATATATCTTTAACATTAACAATAATGGTGTATTTACCAGGCTTTGTAGGTGCCCAACTTGCATATCTGTCTTCTTTATATTCTCTTATTTTTGTTAAAGTTCCTGTATTTAAATCTTTAACCCAAAATTCGTATAAAACTCTATTAGTACTACTTGCATATCCTTTTATCGTATATGTTTTTCCTATTTGTAATTGATATGAAGTTACATATTGATTATCTAGCATAATATCATATGTTTGTATAGTTGCTT
>NZ_BAAAAP010000051.1:0-2427 GCF_054768215.1 Clostridium sp. CTA-1 | reverse complement strand
TATACTTAACAGCAATCCCAATTATATAAAACTTTAGTAAAATCAAGTTTCTTTAAATCTTCTTCATTTATAAAAAAGTTGGCTACTCCAGCATCTCCAAACATTAAATCACATTCATCTTCACAATCTAATTGAAGCAATAATGTATCAAATCTTTCTAGATTTTTATCATAATATCTTGGATTACATTGAGTAAAAGCAGGATACCCTCCTAATTTACTTTCCCAAGGCATTGTCTTCTGCTCTTCTAATTTAATCTTTATATAAGTTTTTATAGTTTTTTCTATTTCGCCTGTAAATTTTTTCATTAAAGATTCACTTCTACTTTTATCTGATGACTACCCGCTCTAATACTCTCATCTTCTTCAAAGTTGGAGTAAAGAGCAGATACGCCCTAGATAACGGTTTTTAAGCTTTAGATGGCGTAAAAACTCCCTCTAAAGCTTAAATCCATTATCTTTCTAATTCTTCTATATACTCTAATACTTCTATACTATTACCTTTAAATATTACATTCCTATTAGATTTATCTATGGAATGCTTATACATAGGATCATAATAATTAGTTAAAAATAATTCTATCCAATTTCTGTGCCTATCAATGCTATTAGTTTCTATTTGAGTTTTGTAAGCTAGTTTAAGCTCTTCTATTATTACCTTCATCCTGTCTCCGCCAAGCTTACCTTTAACTCTTTCTATACTAGAAACCATATCATTTAGCCAAGATTCTAATGCTAAATCTCTATATTTTAGTGCTTCAATATGCTCCTTTTGACCATTTACCACATATTCTTGTAATATATTTTCCACTCTTTCTTCTACAGTAGCATCTAAGAATATTACATCTCCACTGTGAAAATGATTATAAAAACCTTTTGGTATGAAATTCTTCCCAATGTTTTTACTTTCATCTTCTAAAATCATATATTTATAATTTTTATCCTCATGTTTGATTACGCTATAGGCTAAGCTATTTTCAAAGTTTATTTGTGTTTTTTGTGGTGTAATAAAATGACCAAAGGTGGAGCCTCTATGATGTGCAATTCCCTCTAGATCTATAGAATTCTTTAGTTTATTTAATAATATTGTTTTACCTGAACCTGTATATCCAGTTAAAACTAAAGGCTTCGATTTAATATTTTCAGGCTCTAATGAGTTTATAAGATGATTACGAAATGCCTTATATCCCCCTTCTAGCTTTACTATATATTGACCTGTTGCTTCATATATCCACTCCTGTGCTATAGTTGAACGGTACCCCCCTCTAAAGCAATGAATTATAGTATTAGGATTTTCCCTAAAATATTTTACCCATGAATTCACTCTTTCTTCTTTTACACTTCCAGATACAAGCTTAAATCCAAGCTTTATAGCTTCCTCATTACCTTTTTCTTTATAGCATATACCTATAATATGTCTCTCTTCATTAGATAATATAGGTAAATTTATTGAATTTAATATTACTCCTTTTTCATATTCAATTGGAGCTCTAACATCTATTAACTTTGTATCATTTAATACTATACTTTTAAAATCATTTGTTACCCTTAAATTATTCATTTGTTACCCTTCTGTTTCATATTTTCATATTATTTTTTGCCACTATAAATTATACATTTCTTTTATGAAAAAATAAATGGTTATTATTTAGTACTACATAAGGATTAACATTTTATTTCTTATCATCTAAGCTTTGCCCCTTTAATCTTAATTTATGTCTAGATTATAATGAAACAATATGGACATCTTTTGTCTTTAAAAAAATAAAAAAAGCCTAACTACATTATCTGTAGTTAGAACTTAATTTTAGTATTTATTAAGAATATCTCTATCTGCAAACTTAACCCCTGCACCATTAATCATTTCATATTCATCTTTATTTTTGTTATATAAAATTTTCCCCTTTGATGAAAATATAAAAAGAGAGGTTACCTTCCTCTCATAACAACATTCATGCTATATTTTTAAAGTTATGCATCCAAAATACCGCTGCTCCAATTTTGACACCTATCTCTCGATAGGTGGGTGTTCTCACAAATGCTTTGCTGTCTTTGCCACTCAATAGTTGGTCCTATAAGACTAATCCACATTTAAGTATTGAACTCCCGTATAAATAATGTAGGTTCAAAATAAGAGCTCTACAAATATTCCAGACCATATTTCAATTGTTTATATCTAAAATTGTTGGAACAATTTCGTTGTAAAACTATTATATAAAGATTACAAATAAAATTCAATAAGTTTTTAATGGTAAGAAAAGAACTTTTTTTTAAAAAAATTTATACTTAACAGCAATCCCAATTATATAAAACTTTAGTAAAATCAAGTTTCTTTAAATCTTCTTCATTTATAAAAAAGTTGGCTACTCCAGCATCTCCAAACATTAAATCACATTCATCTTCACAATCTAATTGAAGCAATAATGTA
>NZ_BAAAAP010000050.1:0-2479 GCF_054768215.1 Clostridium sp. CTA-1 | reverse complement strand
AAAATAAAGAGAGGGTGTTAATTATGAAATCTAAATCTATTGATAATATAATTAAAATAATTTTAATTATTTGCATTACTGTTACAACTTTTTATAGAAATGTATATACCCTTAGTATATCAACATTTGTACTGCTTTTTCTTGCTATAATTATAATAAGAAGAAAACCAAAAAAAATTGTAATATGCATATACATTATTTCTGGTCTTCTTCTTATTATATCATATTATTTTTATCTAGTAAGAGTCTTGTAACCAACCACATTAGCTTTTATGAGGTTTCTTCTAGCAGAGTCAGAATATATATTAGAAACATATTTGCCTTGAACTGCTAAAAAACTTTTATATTTATAATATACTTTAGTTGTATAATACACTGTATCTAAATTTAAATTAACAGCACTTCTGAGAATAGCAAAAGCTACTCCATAGCCTACACCTAATGTACCAGCAAGTATATTAGCACCAGTAGATAATAAAAACTTATTGTATTTATTTGACCCCTTGTCTGTTCGTATATATACCCATGTATTTTGTGGTGGTTTAGGAATATTACCTCTCATTACATTTTGAACAGGATCTTCAACAATAGTTTCGCTTAATTGCATTACATTCTTTTGACCATTAATTTCTTGTATTACAAGGTCTTTTTCTCTATCTACTATAGTTTTTATTTCATCAAGTTTTACAAAAGTACCATCAGAATTCATTTTATAAACTTTAGCTAAAACTTGATTTCCTGACGTAACTTCTTCGGTTTTAAATATTTGATTATTTTGTTCATAAGTATAAATTAATTCTGTATCAGTTTCTTTAAGCATTTTTAAATTTTTAATATCACCAGTTTTGATTTGGATTGATTGTGTACTTTCTGCAGGATCTTTAGTATTTTTATTTTCACTTGCATGAGCTGTTTGTATTGGAGAAATTAGCAACCCAAGTACTAGTGTAAGAATTATCTTTGAAGTTGTGTTTTTACTTAACATAAGTTTTCCCCCTTTTGATTTTTATTTGTTTATATCCTAACATAAATTGACATGTAAGTTAAATAAAAACTTTTCGTCAAATTTCATCCTTTTGTATTAATTTATATTGTTTTTGCTAAAATCATTTAAATTAAACTGTAAGCAAATAAAGAAAAAAACACCCAGTACTTAAATCAAGGGTGTTTTTTGTTATATCTATATTATTAAATTTTTTAATAGTCTGTTAATGTTTTTCTATATCATAAATATTGTATTTTTTAGGACTTTTAGATCCATATATTCTATTTCATCTTCATTAATAGAGGATTTATTTAAATCCTTTTTAATTTCAGTTAAGGCTTTTATTGTAATGTTGAACATTAACATAAGATATATTATTAAAATGGTAGTTGTAGTTTATGTTATAGATATTATTTTTTTGTTATTTAAAGGGATTTTTTAACATTTATAGAATATTAAATATAACGGTTCTTTATAAGTTAAGCATATATCTCCCAAAAAAAGAACTCCATTTTATTATTGGAGTTCTTTTTGTATGGATTTTTATATATTGGTGCTATATTCTAGTCATTTTTATTATATCCAGTATATGTGAATTTTAATCATATAAAGGAATATTATGAATTGTATAGAAGGTTAATAGTATAGATATTATTCTACCATCCCGTTTAATAGGAGAAAGAATCCATTTTATATTTTATAATGGGTTCTTTTTTACAAGAGTTTATCAGTGTAAGTGTAATATTTAAATCCGTTTTTATTATATCAAAGATATAGATATTTCAAGCTAGTTAGTTAAAATTTGATGATTTATTTACAAATATTACATTTTTGTTATAATTAAACTATATCAACAAGAGGGGATTAAGTACATGAAAAAGAATTTTAAATTAATAATAGGTGGACTTATTATATTTATTGCAGGGTATTTTATAGGTGATGCTACAGCAATTGGTAGAGTTAATAAACAGATTGGTCAAAGTGTAGATAAACAAGTTTCTAGCACAAAAGAGGAAGCAAAAGAAGAAAAGAAAGATGTAAAATTTGGAGAACAGTCTCCTGTAGGAAATTTAAGTATTAAAATTTTAGAAGCGGTGCTATTAGCAATGAATCTGGGAAATCAACACCAAGTGGAAAATTTATAGTAATAAAACTAGATATAAAAAATAATGGCGAAGAAGCTACAGGATATGAACCACATGAATTTAAATTAAATGATGGGAAAAAAACATATGAAGTTGATGATAATTCTTTTGAAGCATTAGGGCATCTAAATAGTCAAGAATCTATTTTTAGAGAAAATAAAAATTTTATAGGGTCTTATGATAAAATTAATGCAGGAATAAACAAGAATACTTTCTTAGTATTCGATATACCTAAAGATATTAAGATTGATAATCTAAAATTAATAACAGAGCATAATAAAGGAATACAATTTAATCTTAAATAATTATTTATAAAAAATATTAGAGTTTTTACTACATTATATAAGGT
>NZ_BAAAAP010000049.1:0-2681 GCF_054768215.1 Clostridium sp. CTA-1 | reverse complement strand
CTTATAAGTTATATATTTAATAGTATATACTTAAAATTATGATAGAATAAATTTACTATATTAATTTATAAAAAGGATGATACATATTGAAATTTATAATAAAACAAAAATTGTTTTCTATAACTGATAAATATATAATAGAAAATGAATATGGAGAAAAACTATATAAAGCACAAAAAATACTTATGTCTATGTTTAAAAAAATAAAAATATACGATATAGAGGATAGGGAATTAGTATATATTAAAGAGAAATTTATAAAAATTTTACCTACTTATTTGATATATATGGGGGGAAACCAAGTAGCTACCATGAAAAAAGACATAAGTATATTAAAGCCTAGATTTACAGTAGAAAGTATCATAGGGGATTATGAAGTAAAAGGAGATATATTAGATATTAATTTTACTATAGAAAAAGCTGGAGAGACTGTAGCCAGAGTAAAAAAACATTTTCCAGCTATAAGAGATTCCTATGAAGTGGATATTAAAGAAGGGGCTAGTCAAAGTCTTATTTTAGCTATGGTTATAATTATAGATGATGTAGTTCATAATACAGAAAAGGAGGATGATGATTAATTTTATAATGTGTTTAAATAAGAGTGAATATCGAAATAAAATAGATTTAATTTTAACACCTAAAATATAAAAAATACACTTAATAAACTAAGTCATTTTGCTAAGAAGTTCTAGAATAGATTCATTAAAAATTTTCTAACAAAGTAAGGAACCCTCATTGCTTTAATGCCTGGAGTCTTCTAGGCTGTGATGAATTAGAATAATTTTTAAATATACCATATTAAGAACTACTAAAGTTTATTCATATGTTTATTATGTGTATTTTTTTATATTTGCTATCTTTAAGATTAAAGATATTTTTAGTCCTCTTGTTTTATCCTAAATGAGATTTTGCTATGATTTAGAACAAGTTTTGTTCTTATAAGGACATTTTTTATTACAACTATTATTACAATTGCTATTACAACTAGAAGAAGAGCTGTTTTTACAGCAACCATTTTTACAACCATTAGTATCTCTTGGAGTAATTTTCATCATAAAATCATTATTTTTATAAATTATTTCTACTTTTTTTATATTATTAGAAACTTCATTGTTATAAACTAATATGATCGAATCATATTCATGTTTTAAATCCTTTTCTTTAATATCATCTAATATTATATCTAAACGTCCTTTAGCACAGCAGCTTTTCACATAGGAAAGCCTAACACAAGAGTAATGATTTTCTTTTAGTAAGTTTGATAAATTCTCTGAAGCTTCTTTGGATATATATATTTCTAAATTATTCTTTTCCATATAAACACCTCAAATATAATTAGTAATATTTTATATTTACCTATTATAACTTAATTGTTAAATAAACAAAAACTATAAAAAATAAAAAATCATCACTTTGTAGCATAATGTTTTACATAAAAAACAAAAAAATATCAACAAAGGACGACTTAAATATGATTATAACATTAAATTAAGAAAGTGAAAACAATTATTATAAAGTTTTTTAGTGAATTTATACAAAAGTTGCAAGATATAATATAGATTTTATAAAAAATTGCTTATTAATATTATAATCATATATTTTTATAGTATAATATATACTTGTATACTTAACAAAAGTATAAGATTATGTTAAAAGAGGTGAAGGAGTATGGACAATAAAGTTAATGTTTATATAAAGGTTTTAGAGAATGGTAAAATACCAAGTTATGGATCTTTAAATGCTGCAGGGTGTGATTTATATGCTACAAAGTATATGGAGATAAAACCAGGAGAAATAAAAGTTATTCCCTTAAATTTTGTTATGGCTATGGATGAAAACTTGGAAGCACAAATAAGACCAAGAAGTGGATTATCCTTAAAAACTAATTTAAGAGTTCCTAATAGTCCAGGAACTATAGATAGTGATTATAGAGACATAGTAGGAGTTATATTGGAAAATACATATGATATAGCTAATTTGCCCTATGATATAGCAAAAGATCCTAATGTATTAAAAGTTTTAAAAGAAAAATATAAAGAAATATCTTTAATTGATTATTTAAATAGTAAAGAAGATATAAATTTAGATACTAGTAATTCTTTAAGTATATTGAAGCAAAAGATATACTTAGATGAAAAAGGCAATCCATACGGAACTATATATATAAATAAAGGAGAAAGAATAGCTCAGATGGTATTCAAAGAATATAAAAGAGCTAATTTTATAGAGTGTGAAAATCCTCAAGAAATAGGAGAAAATAGAGGCGGAGGATTTGGACATACAGGAATAAAATAATATTAATAAAAGGTGCTGAAGGCTAATTTTCGGCACCTTTTATTAAATTATATATTATCTTTAGTTATTTAATTTGTTACATTCACTAAGAGTTTTTACATTAACAACTATTTCTTTATCTGTGTTTAAACTTTTAATATGAGCTATATTTTCTTTATTGTCTACTTTTTCTATATGAACTGGTGTATTTTTATAATAAACAGGAATATATTTTTTAGAGTCTATTATTTGTTTAGCTCGTTTAGATTCCATAAAAAAACCTCCTAAATATAAAATATATTAATATTTTTCCCCATAAAAATAAATATATTAAGGAATTAATAAAGATAAATATATATTTATTTTTATAGGGGAAATTTTAAATATGTGAATTTATAGTATGTTTT
>NZ_BAAAAP010000048.1:0-2847 GCF_054768215.1 Clostridium sp. CTA-1 | reverse complement strand
GGTAAATATATATAATGTATTAACCCCCATTATATAAGTCCCCCATATTGCTTTAATAATATTACATATAACTTCCTTTAATTCAAATAAAGCCTAAAGAACTATTAATAGTTCTTTAGGCTTTATTTATATATATTTATTTAGGAAGAATCGTAAATCTGATTATGAATAATATGGCCAATATATAAACTATTGGGTGAACTTCTTTTCTCTTACCTGTAACTACCTTAACTATTGGATAAAATATTATTCCTGCTGCTATACCATTCGCAATGCTATAACTAAATGGCATTATTGATATAGTAAAGAAAGCTGGTAGGGCTTCTGTGAAATCATTGAAATCTATTTTTGTTATAGCTCCCATCATTAATACACCTACTATTATAAGTGCTGGTGCTGTAGCTTCTGCTGGAACTATTCCTACAAGTCCACTAAAAAACATTGCTAATAAAAACATAATAGCTGTAACAAAAGATGTTAAGCCCGTTCTTCCACCTTCTGATATTCCTGCTGTAGATTCCACATAAGTAGTAACAGTACTTGTTCCAATTAAAGCTCCTGCTGTAGTAGCTACTGCATCTGCTAAAAGTGCTTTATTTAAATCTTCCATTTTTCCATTTTCATCAAGCATCCCTGCTTTTTCAGCTGTTCCAACTAAGGTTCCTATAGTATCAAACATATCTACTAAACTAAAAGATATAACCACTGTTAATACACTCATTAAGGCCCCAATTATTCCTGCCCCTCCAAAACCTAGAAGTCCTGGTAAATCTAGTTTTAAGAAAGTTGGTGCTAAAGATGGTGGTGCTGATATAACACTTACCCCTGCCACCTTTGTTACTCCAAAAGGTATTCCTATTAGTGTAGTAACAATTATACCTATTAATATAGAACCTTTAGTATTTTTAGCCATCAAAATAGCTGTTATACAAATACCTATTACAGTTAATATAGTTCTTGGATTTGTAAAGTCTCCAAAGCTTATAAGTGTTGCTGGATTTGCAACTATTATTCCTCCAGACTTAAATCCTACTAAAGCTATAAATAAGCCTATACCACCAGATATGGCTAATTTCAAATTTTGTGGCAAGGCATCTACTATTTTTTCTCTTATAGATGTGAGTGTTATAAGTATAAAAAGTAATCCTGATATAAATACCGCTGCCAAAGCTTGTTGCCAAGTGTATCCTAATGTTAAACATACACTAAAAGTAAAAAAGGCATTTAACCCCATACCTGGAGCTTGTGCAAAAGGTACATTAGCATAAAGAGCCATTATTAAAGTACCTATACCTGCGGAAATGCAAGTGGCTGCAAAAACTGCTCCAACTACTGGATCATTTATAGCAGATAACCCTGCCTTTACAGCTGCTTCACCTACAAGACCTTTTGAGTTCATCCCTGCTTGCATTAATATACTTGGATTAACAAATATTATATATGCCATAGTAATAAATGTGGTAATACCTGCTATAACCTCGGTCTTTACATTACTACCACGCTCTGATAATTTAAAAAATGAGTCCAAAAAACCTTTATTATTAGGTTCCTTATAATTTTTTTCCTTCTCCATATACATTGTAATACTCCTCCTAAATAAAAAAGTTTTTGTTTACGGATTATAAATATGAGTAAATCCAAAACAAAAACTTTAATATACCAATAAATAAACTGGACTTACCCATAGTCAGAGATTTACGGCCTCTGGTAGAAACTCTCAACCCGTATTGTTAAGATTATATGGATAGAACTATTCACTTAACTTACAAGTACATAATACCCTATGTTCATAAATTAGTCAACACTTTTGACGTATTATTTATCTTAACGTTCCTATCAGTTTGAATGTTAAACCTTGTTTTTGTTTATATCGTTCGTATATTTTTATTTTATTTATAACATTTCTCACCTATTTTTATAAAATCAAATATTAGATTTCTTTAGCTTCCCTAGTTTAGAGCTATTATGACATCTATAACAATTCTAAATTTTATGGTCTCATAAACCTAAAATTCAGATAGAGTAAAACTCCATCTGAATTAGGCTTCCTTTTATTCTATTGTATCCTCTTTATTATTGTATTATTTATGTTTTAAAAATCCCATCACAATATTACATATCTTTGACTTTAAAATTTTCATTATAATCTTTTAATGACTCTCTTACTATCTTAGCCAAAGCTATTAATGCTATTACATTAGGAATTACCATAAGTCCATTAAAAGTATCTGCAAGTTCCCAAACTAGATCTACTTTTAAAGTTGTTCCTACCACTATAAAAATTGCTACTAATAATCTATATATATTTAAGCCCTTGCCTTTAAAAAGATATTTTACATTAGCTTCTCCAAAAAAATACCATCCAATTATTGTTGAAAAAGCAAAGAAAAATAATGCGATGGCTATAAAGTATGCACCAAAATTACCTAATCCCTTAGTAAATGCATTTTGTGTCAATTCTATGCCTGTTGTTTTTCCATCTAATACCCCTGTTGTAAGTATTACAAATGCTGTAAATGTAAGAACTATAAATGTATCTATAAATACTCCAACTATAGCTACTAATCCTTGTTCTACTGGATGTTTTACCTTAGCTACCGCATGGGCATGTGGTGTTGATCCCATTCCAGCTTCATTAGAGAATAATCCTCTTGCCACTCCATATCGTATAGCTTGTTTTACAGTAACACCTGCAACTCCACCTATAGCGGCCTTAGGATTAAAAGCAGAAACAAATATTAATTTAAAAGCAGGTAATATATTTGTATAATTCTTAGCTAATATTATAATACTTCCTATTATATAAAATAAAGCCATTATAGGAACCATTTTTTCTGTTACAGAAGC
>NZ_BAAAAP010000047.1:0-2904 GCF_054768215.1 Clostridium sp. CTA-1 | reverse complement strand
AGGTCAAGCTACAAAGGGCGCATGGTGAATGCCTTGGCACTAGGAGCCGAAGAAGGACGCGATAAGCTGCGATAAGCCTTGGGTAGCCGCAAATAGGCTGAGATCCAGGGATTTCCGAATGAGGAAACTCACATGGGTAACCCCATGTATCATGCACTGAATACATAGGTGTATGAGGGTAAACCCGGGGAACTGAAACATCTAAGTACCCGGAGGAAGAGAAAGAAAAATCGATTTCCTAAGTAGCGGCGAGCGAACGGGAAAGAGCCCAAACCAGAAACTTGTTTCTGGGGTTGTGGATAGATCATAAAAGAAGAGGTATCTTAATCGAAGAGGGCTGGAACGCCCTACCATAGAAGGTAATAGTCCTGTAGGTAAAAAGAGAAAACTTCGAGATCTAATCCAGAGTACCACGAGACACGTGAAACCTTGTGGGAAGCAGGGAGGACCACCTCCCAAGGCTAAATACTACCTAGTGACCGATAGTGAAGCAGTACCGTGAGGGAAAGGTGAAAAGAACCCCGGAAGGGGAGTGAAATAGAACCTGAAACCGTGTGCCTACAACCGATCGGAGCACGTTAAAGTGTGACGATGTGCTTTTTGTAGAACGAGCCAGCGAGTTACGCTATGTAGCAAGGTTAAGTACTTAAGGTATGGAGCCGAAGGGAAACCGAGTCTGAAAAGGGCGAAAAGTTGCATGGTGTAGACCCGAAACCGGGTGACCTATCCATGGCCAGGTTGAAGCGAGAGTAAAATCTCGTGGAGGACCGAACCACGTTGGTGTTGAAAAACCATGGGATGAGCTGTGGATAGCGGAGAAATTCCAATCGAACTCGGAGATAGCTGGTTCTCCTCGAAATAGCTTTAGGGCTAGCGTCGTGTAATTGAGTAATGGAGGTAGAGCACTGAATGGGCTAGGGGCTATAGTAGTTACCGAACCCTATCAAACTCCGAATGCCATATACTTGTATCACGGCAGTCAGACTGCGAATGATAAGATCCGTAGTCAAAAGGGAAACAGCCCAGACCATCAGCTAAGGTCCCAAAGTGTAAGTTAAGTGGAAAAGGATGTGGGATTTCTAAGACAACTAGGATGTTGGCTTAGAAGCAGCCACTCATTTAAAGAGTGCGTAATAGCTCACTAGTCAAGAGATCCTGCGCCGAAGATGTCCGGGGCTCAAACTTACCACCGAAGCTATGGGTGTACACTATGTGTACGCGGTAGAGGAGCTTTCTGTATGGGTTGAAGTCGTACCGTAAGGAGCGGTGGACTGTACAGAAGTGAGAATGCTGGCATAAGTAGCGAGAAATAAGTGAGAATCTTATTGGCCGAAAACCTAAGGTTTCCTGGGGAAGGTTCGTCCGCCCAGGGTTAGTCGGGACCTAAGCCGAGGCCGAAAGGCGTAGGTGATGGACAATCGGTTGATATTCCGATACCGCCTATTTACGTTTGAGAAATGGGGTGACGCAGTAGGATAAGATGTGCGCACTATTGGATGTGCGTCTAAGCATTTAGGCATGCTTGATAGGCAAATCCGTCAAGCTAAGCTGAGATGTGATGGGGAGCCATTTATGGCGAAGTATCTGATTCCACACTGCCAAGAAAAGCCTCTATCGAGTGAATAGGTGCCCGTACCGCAAACCGACACAGGTAGGTGAGGAGAGAATCCTAAGGCCATCGGAAGAATTGCTGTTAAGGAACTCGGCAAATTGACCCCGTAACTTCGGGAGAAGGGGTGCCTACGAAAGTAGGCCGCAGAGAATAGGCCCAAGCAACTGTTTAGCAAAAACACAGGTCTCTGCTAAAGCGAAAGCTGATGTATAGGGGCTGACGCCTGCCCGGTGCTGGAAGGTTAAGGGGAACACTTAGCGTAAGCGAAGGTGTGAACTTAAGCCCCAGTAAACGGCGGCCGTAACTATAACGGTCCTAAGGTAGCGAAATTCCTTGTCGGGTAAGTTCCGACCCGCACGAATGGCGTAATGATTTGGGCACTGTCTCAACAGCAAATCCGGCGAAATTGTAGTGCAAGTGAAGATGCTTGCTACCCGCGATTGGACGGAAAGACCCCGTAGAGCTTTACTGTAGCTTAGCATTGAATCTCGGTATTGTCTGTACAGGATAGGTGGGAGACTTGGAARCTTGGGCGTCAGCCTGAGTGGAGTCATCCTTGGGATACCACCCTGACAGTACTGGGGTTCTAACCGGCGGCCATGAATCTGGTCACGGGACATTGTTAGGTGGGCAGTTTGACTGGGGCGGTCGCCTCCTAAAAAGTAACGGAGGCGCCCAAAAGTTCCCTCAGCGCGGTCGGAAATCGCGCGAAGAGTGCAAAGGCAGAAGGGAGCTTGACTGCGACACATACAGGTGGAGCAGGGACGAAAGTCGGGCTTAGTGATCCGGTGGTACCTCGTGGGAGGGCCATCGCTCAACGGATAAAAGCTACCTCGGGGATAACAGGCTGATCTCCCCCAAGAGTCCACATCGACGGGGAGGTTTGGCACCTCGATGTCGGCTCGTCGCATCCTGGGGCTGAAGTAGGTCCCAAGGGTTGGGCTGTTCGCCCATTAAAGCGGCACGCGAGCTGGGTTCAGAACGTCGTGAGACAGTTCGGTCCCTATCCGTCGCGGGCGTAGGAAATTTGAGAGGAGCTGTCCTTAGTACGAGAGGACCGGGATGGACCAACCTCTGGTGCACCAGTTGTCACGCCAGTGGCACAGCTGGGTAGCTATGTTGGGACTGGATAAACGCTGAAAGCATCTAAGCGTGAAGCCAACCTCAAGATGAGATTTCCCATAGCGTAAGCTAGTAAGACTCCTGGAAGAACACCAGGTTGATAGGTCAGAGATGTAAGCATGGCAACATGTTAAGTTGACTGATACTAATAAGTCGAGGGCTTGACCAAA
>NZ_BAAAAP010000046.1:0-3176 GCF_054768215.1 Clostridium sp. CTA-1 | reverse complement strand
TCAAACTCTCAATTTTAAAGTTTAATCTCTTCTCAAATTCATTGACAAGGTTTATTACCTTATCTTACTGGCTGTTACAAGAATGTTTCTTGTTAATTCTCTGTTTAATTTTCAAAGACCACATCGCCTCAGCGACTTTTATATCTTAACAAATTTGCTGCTCTTTGTCAAGAACTTTTTTCAAATTTGTTTTTGAAAGTTTTTGTTGCTTTCAAGCCCTTGTCTTAAGGACGAATTTTATTATATCATTTATATTTCAATAAAAAATATCTTTATATTAATTTATATGCATTTAAATTATTGTTACTCTAATTTTATTGGTATTCCTGCTATTTTCTTATATAGATACCCTAGGTTATGTTGTTTATATGCGTAGATTTAATCACCATAATAATCACTAAAAACCATTATGAAAAATGTTTTAACTATTAAGTTCTTTTAATTTGTAGTACAAATAGAATTATTTAGAATAACAAATTTTTAATATCTATCTATAATTACTTATGATTGAAAGATTTACTCCTTTGAAAAAATTTTTAACTTAAAATCTCCAAAAACTATTCCACCATTAACTAAAGAACCTTAGAAAACATAAAAATATTAATTATATAAGTAACTTAAAAAATAAATCCCTAATTTATTAATATCTTAGGGATTTATTTCTACTGTTTATTTATTAAGTTCAATCTTAAATTTTAAATCCTCTCTAAATTCTACATTGTCAAAGTCATTTGTAAATATGGTGTATTGTTTATTAGGATTTAATCCTTCAAACACCTTTGTAAATTCATTAGGATTTTCTTCATCTTTTCTTCTAATGTAATCTTTAATTTCAACACATTCTCCTTGATCGTCTTTTATAAGAAGATCTTCTGCTTGGAAATAAGGTGCCTTTCCTTTGGCTATATATTTAACTATAGTTTTATTGTTTTCTGTTTTTATATCATTTATTATAAGTTTTCCCATTTTACCTTGAGAAAGTTCTATTGGATATACTCCATCTATAACTTTACTTATTTCTTTAGGTTTCTTTGTTTCTATAGTAATTGGTGTTTCTTTGCCATTCTTATCTCTTCTTACCCCTCCTCCTTCTGAAGGAATAATTTTGCAAGGAATAATGGTCAAATATTTTGGAATGCTTTTAGTCTTTACATATTGCATTTCAGAAGAAAATATATTTTTATTAAAGTCAAATTTTCCACCCCCAAGACCCTTTGGTATAAGTTCTACCCCGTTATCATCATAAGCAACCCAGTATCTATAATCAAACATACCGCCATTAGGTCCTGCTTTTATATTTTTATTCTTACCATTTCCAGTTATAAAAATAGAAATATCTATAGGTGAAAATACTACTTTATCAATATTTGCATTACTGTCTGGCAAATCCAATTTTTGATTTGGTTTAAACACAGTACTCTCCCTAAATATTTCTTCTTTTGATGCACTAAAAGCAAAGTCCCACTTCCCTTTTGTATCAGATACTTCTGTAATATTTACATCAACATTAAATTTTTTATCTTTGGGTATACTGGTGTGAATCTCCTCACTACCTATATAAGTATAGTCATCTATATACTGCCCTACAGAAATTCCTCCTGAGGAAAAGGTTTTACCATTTATCTTTAAAAATCCTCCCAGCCCGAATACTTCTAAATCTTTTATTTTTTTATCACCTTTTAAGGTATAGCCTATAATTAATTTTGAATCATCTGCAATTACTTCATTTATTGTAATTGTTATTCCATTGTTTGAAACTGATTTATTTATTATTTCAGAGTATTTTGCATAATCACCTTTATTGCCATATTTATTATTTAGTGTTTGTATTATAGAATTCAAAACTGGAATATTTTTAGCAAAGGTTGGTGATGTAGTAACGACACCTATCGAAAATACTAATGTTATAGCCGCAGCAATAGAGATATATTTTAATTTATTAGATCTGTTTTCTCCCTTTATTTTATCATTTAAATTTTTCTTTATTCTATCCTTTTGGATAATATCTACTTCTTCTTCCACATTATTCAACTCAATTTCTTCAAATTTTATTTCATTAAATGATTTATACAGCTCTTTTTCTGGTAAATTAATCTTTTTATTATTCCTCATAATATTTCTCCTTTCAAAAGTATAAGTTTTTCCTTTAAAAATTTACGTCCCCTTGAAAGTCTTTTATATATTAAATTTCTATTTACTCCAAAAGCGTTAGCTATATTTTCTACTTTCTCATCTAGAAAGTACCTTCTTATAAATATTTCCCTATCTTCTTTTTTCATATAATTTATTGCTTCAAAAATTTCTTCTTTATTTTCATTTAGTATAAAATCGTTTTCTATGCTAGTATCATCACATAATATATGATCATCTATAGATTCAATATTATTTTGTTTGAAAAGTTTTCTTTTGTAATCTATAGCTTTATATTTAGATATAGCAGCAATCCAATATTTAAAGTTCCCTTTTTGCTCATCAAAACTATCAATATTACTCCACGCAGACCAAAATACATCATTTGCACATTCTTCTACATACTGAGAATGAAAATTTGAATTTAATACGGTACGTATAATTCTAAAAATCAAATTACTATATTCGTCTACAATAAAATCTAATGCTTTGGAATTCCTATATTTTAGCTGCCTTATAAAATTATCTTCATCTATTTTCACATTTTTCCCTCCTCAAGAAGCTTCTCACTATTTAATACGAAGAATTTATTAATTTTCTGACATGAAATTTCATATATTTTTAAAATTACAATATAAAATAACTTCAAATATTTTTAAATATACTATTATAAAAATATCTGTTTTTATAACCTCTGTTAATCTTAAAAGAAGCTCTAGATAAAACTTAAATCTAGAACTTCTTTTATTCATAAAACTATATTTTATATAATAATTATATTTATTCGTAATTCCCCCATATTAAGCCTAAGGATTTCACATTCATTACACCTATACTATTTCATAATAATTTCAATATATAATGTATATTATACAAAATAAAAAGCACTTTACAAAATTGTAAAGTGCTTTGGTGATCCACCGGGGAATCGAACCCCGGACAACATGATTAAAAGTCATGTGCTCTACCAACTGAGCTAGTGAATCATATTCATCTGGCAACGACTTACTCTTCCACAGGGCCTCCCCTGCAGTACCATCAGCGCT
>NZ_BAAAAP010000045.1:0-5315 GCF_054768215.1 Clostridium sp. CTA-1 | reverse complement strand
TTATTAATCTCTACAATTCAAATTATAATATATTAAATATATAAAGTCTAGTATTTTTTTGATAATTATTAAATATTTTTTCATTATCATGAAAACACTATTTATTATATTATAATAATAATTAATTAATAGTTAAATTCTATATTGTTCTTGATACTGTTATATTTAATGCTTATTTATGAAATAAGTATATTATTACTTAAATATACTTATATTGTTTCATTATATATAGTTTATTTTTTATATAAGTAATCATGTTTTTTAATATTACTTAAATAATTTTTTATTTTGATTTTAAATTTTTTACCTATAACTAAAATTATTTAGAACAAAAAAACTATTGATAACTTGATATATCAATAGTTTTTATTATTCGTTTGTTATTAGATTTTTAGTTTTTCATTTTATTACTCTCTTTAATTTCCTTTAATATATCTACTAATTGACGTTCTGATATTAACCTAGTATTATATTTTTTAGCATCCATCATTTTAATAGCATTAGCTAAATCGCCAAATACCAAATAATCTACGTCCTTTGTTACATTATCTACTACTATACAATTAGCTTCTTTTATCATTTCTTCATAATAATTTGTATCCTTATTTAGTACTCCTGTTATGCAAAATTTATATCTTTTAATATTTGCGTTCTTTTCATCTATGGAGGTTGGATTAACATACATAAATAAATTAACTAAAAAAACTCTATTTCTTTTTATACTTTCTACTAATTCTTCACTTATTCCATCTATTCTTCTTAATCTATCACAATCATTATTATTTATATCTATTACTAAATCTGTAAAGTTTAAAAAAGTATGAGCGATAGCCATTGCTTCTTTTTCTTTAACTTTAGGTATAGAAGATGCATATATAAATTTTTCAAAGCTACAATTTTTAGCTTTATCAATAGATTTTATAAGTTCATCTACATGTTCCTTTGTAAAACCATTTATTTTATATAGTTCTTCTTTTTTTAATAAAAAAATATCATAAACATTATTTAAAAACCCATTTTCAAATAAAATATTTATAGTTTCATCATTTAACTTTTTAATATTTAATCCTTTTTCTCCTACCATGTTTTTAATTTTATTTATGAAGTTTATATTATCCATCTATATCTCCCCGTCTTTGTTATATATATTTACACTTTAAATTTCTTTTTCTAAATTCAAAATTTTTTTTATTAAATCTTCTTTTGGTAAATTACTTAAATCCGGTCTATTTTTTGCTAAGTAACAATCTACACAAAGGCCTTCTATTAAACTATCTTCTGGCACCTCTTTTTTGCAATTTTCACAGATTACCGTTCCTACTAAATCATTATTTGTTAAAGCTTTTCCACAATTTAAACATTCTACTACCTCATAGGCAAATTTATTATCTATTTCCTTTAAAATTTTAGGTTCATTCTCTTTTAGATCTATTATACCTGGCCTTTTTATAAAAGCTTTAAATATAGTTTTTTTACAATATTTACAATGTTTACTCATCTACAACACCTCTAAACACTTTTAAATATTTTATGTGCTATAACAGAATTTGCATCTTCAAGTTCTGTAAGTTCTCCTATAGTCATTATATCATCTGAAAAAAGCTGTAAACTTTCTATGTTTCCAATTTTACCTCCAGCATATATTAATACACTTAAAACTTTAAATTCCTTTTCATCCTTCAATTTATTAAATTTATTTATAAAATCTGGATGAGTATAGCTATGTCCATCTGTTATAAAAACTATGTCTGCCTTTTTAAATTTAGACTGTTCTATAACTTCTAATGCCTTTTGAAGAGGTGTTTCAAACAAGGTTCCACCTCCATCAAATCTTTCTGCTATATCTAATATTTTTTCTGGTTCTTTTTTGTCTTTTTCTATTATAATAGGTTCTGTTGCATCTTCATTAAACAATATAGCTGCAAAATTTCGCTTCTGTTCCTGGGCTATTTCAAGTAATGCTATCGCTACGGCCTTAGACCATTTTTCCTTTATCCCCTTCATACTACTAGACATATCTATACATATTACCATAGGGCCTTTAACTTTTAATTTATCTGATTCTAACTCATACTGTAATAATTGTTTTTGATTAAATTTTCTGTAAAACTCTTTTTTAGTTGTTTCATTTACTAAAAGCATTTTTTCACTTGGAAGAGTATGTATTATATCATTACCTATCCTAACAGATTTAATAGCTACAGCTCCATCTTTGTGTTTATTCTTTTGGTCTTTCAATGCACTTTCTTTAAATCTACCTATTATATCTGATAACTCTTTTAACTTTTTAGATTTTCTTATTCGCTCTAGAGCTCCTACTTTATCAGAAAAAGAAATTTTCGAAGATTTATTAGGTTTGTCTCCTAATCCCCAATCCTTTACGTAAGATGTGGCCTCTCTAACTTCTTTCTCTGCCTCATTAAAGGCTTCTGCCATTTCTTTTGATAAATTTTCTATATCCTCTTCACTTTCTTCTAATTTATCACTTAGTTCTTCTTCTAGATTATCTGCTTGTTTTTGCATATCCCCTAGTTCTTCATCTATTTCTTGTATTTTATTTTTCATATCTTCTTCACTTAAATCACTGATATTGTTCTTTAAATTTTCTATATTTTCTTCTAATTCTTGCTTTTCCTGTGATAAATCCTTTATCTTATCTTCTGCTTCCTGCATCTCTACTAACAAATCTGATAAAGTTTTTTGATTATTATGATGAGGGTTATTTTCTTTATTTATAGCCTCTGATTGTTCTTTTTCTTTCTCTTGATCTTGATTCCACTTTTTTGCTATCTTAACAGCTTTTTTACCTATAATTTCACACCCTATAGCTGAGTTTAGCTCATCTAAACTACAATTTCTTCTTAAATTTTGTAAATCTTCTGTTTGAGCTAAATTTCTAATTATTCTATTATTAATTATAGATGTAGACTTCATTCTCTCTTCCTTATATATAAATGGTTCATATTTATATAGAAGTAAAAATATATCTTTATATAATTTATCAAATATAGGTAAATATCTTTTCCCTTCCTTTACTAAACTTTGCATAGTAGAAGAAACTTCATATATATCTTCATATATATCTAAATCAAACTCATAATGTTTTACCGATTGATCTTTTTTATATTCTCTTTTTTTTATTCCTAATATGGAGTCTATATCTTGAAAATTATCATTTTTTTCTGCAGAAATTTCTTCTTTTTCTCTGTCCTCTTCAAAAACCACCTGGTAATAATTTAGTTTCATTTAAAGACTCCTTTCAAAATAATTATATATCACTATCTTCTTCAAAACTTAAATCTATACCTAAAACTTCCTTCATTATGCTTTCATTATAATCCTCTATATATTTTTTCTTTTTAACCATATTTTTTGTATCTTTGCCTTTATTTTTGGCTTCTTCTATTAATAGATTTAATCTTTTAATAATATTCTCTATACTCACTTTAGCTTCAATGGTAGCTCTAATTTTTTCATCCTTATCTTCTATATAATCTATTTCTTCTTTTATTTCATTAAATTTTCTAGCATAATCTCTAACTTTATCATCATAAGGATTTATTATTTTTATAATATTAGTTTCTATAATTACTATATCATCTAAATCATTCCATAAAACATTTTTTAATGCTTCAAAATCTTCTACTACTGCATAATTTCTTCTACATAATAATGCATTCCCCTGAATAACTTTTAAACACTCATTTTTTCTTCTGTCTGATATAACTATCCCATTTCTTTCTAAATTGTCCATCAACTTTATAAAATCTAAATATATATCATCCTTAATTTCTATAGTTTCTGTTTTCTTTTGTAGAGCATAGAGCTCTTCTAATTTTATTTTTGTATTTACTTTTATTTCATTTTCACTATTTCTCATACTTACATAGTTTTTAAACATCTTTAACTTATTATCCGTATCCTTTACATATCCCAGATAATCTCTAAATATTATCCTATCATATAAAGCATTTAAACTTTCATCATCTGGTATTTCATTACTTGCGCAAAACATGCTTACTAAAGGAACTTTTATAGCTTTCCCATCATTATAAAATATTTTTTCATTAAGAAGTGGTAATAATATATTTAAAGTAGGCTCATTACTTTTCCATATTTCATCTATAAATGCAATATGTGCTTCTGGTAATTTGCCATTAGTTTTTCTTGAAAATTTATCCTGTTCCATGGCCTTAATGCTATATGGCCCTAATATTTCTGCAGGATCTGAAGTTTTGTTTAATAACCATTGAAAATATCTAGATCCATCTATTCTTTTACATATATTGTATACTAATAAACTTTTACCTGTTCCTGGTGGACCATATAAAAACATATGTTGTCCAATTACTAAAGCTCTTAAAGCATCTTTTATAATTTCTTCACGTTCTACGAAAAAATCATTAAGTTCTTCTTCTATACGATTTATTTTTTCTAATCCGCTTTCATAAAGCTTATCTACTTCTTTAGAATCCATTTCTATTATAAAGTTGCTCTCATCCTTGGCTTTTTTTTCATTATTAGTTTTTGTATATTTAGATTCATATTTTTCTTTTTCTAAACTTAATCCTTTAAAAAAATCATCAAATTCCTGCATTTATTTACCTCCTAGTTATAAGTATTGTATATACTATAATTATATCTTTACATTTTATATTAACTATATTATTTTGTTAAATATTTGTTTATATCAAACAAAAAATTTTCATTTTTTATGAACTTTCACTTGTATATTACAATAAAAATCACAGCTATTCAACTCAATTTTAACAAAATTTCATTTTTTCTGACTTTTTTACCTAGATTTTGATATTTAAATTTGCCTAATTACATTAGAAGGAGTTTTACAAAATTTATAGAACAATATATAATATAATAGCAGTAAATATTATATTATATATTTAAATTTCTTAAATAATATCCTTTACATAACATTTCTTATCTATGTAAAGAGATAGTTTTTTAGTGTGTATAAATGTATGTAATAATTTGTAAAAAACAAAAAAATTAATCTAAATTTAATTTTTTTATTGTCATAAAAAATTACCCTTTATTATTATTGTTTTTGTTTTTAAAAGTTAAAATTTTAACCTAATAGTAGTAAAATTTAATTTTTAAAAATTATCATAATACAAATTAATAAATTTGATAATATTATATTTATATAATATATATAACCCCAATACAATTTAAAATATATTACGTTAAGGAGGAAATTTAAAATGAGTTTTCAATTACCAAAATTTACACCACCAGATTTTACACAAGATGTTCTTGTTAAGGCACCAGATGTTAAAATAGGTGAAGTTGAAAAA
>NZ_BAAAAP010000044.1:0-6969 GCF_054768215.1 Clostridium sp. CTA-1 | reverse complement strand
AATATTAGCTTTTTAAATAATTTTTATAATAAAATTATTTAGATTTTTGATATAATAATTTTTACAAAGACATATATAAGCTATATCAGGAAGTTATGGAGGGTTTTATGAAGAAAATAACAGGTTTGTTTTTAAAGCTAATAATATTAGTTTTATTAGTTTTTACTATTTTTATAATATTTAATTCATTAATTCTAAACAAGACAAAAGAAAGGTTTTTACCAGAGAATGCAATGAATATTTATATTAGAGCTACAGATGAAGTTAGTGAGAACAAATTGCAAGTTAATTGGAAATACATAGCTGCTTTAGATGCAGTTAAAAATGAAGGAGATTTTTCTAAAGCTAATATAGAAAGTGCAAAGACTTTAGGAGGAAGTTTTTTAGAAATTAGTAAAAATAGAAAGTTTAAGAATACTAATTATAGATTACTGACTTTAGATGAAGTTATAAGTAAAATGTCTTTTACTGAAGAAGAAAAAAAGAATGTACATAAATATTTAGACAAGTTAAATAATATATATCCTATAACACCAGATGAATATAAAAGGCAGTTTATAGATGAATTGATACCTATATCAAAGGAATTATATGATGAATATGGGATTTTACCTTCTATAACTATAGGACAGGCTATTTTAGAATCAGATTGGGGTAGATCGGAACTTAGTAAAAAAGGAAATAATTTATTTGGAATTAAGGCTACTCCTTCTTGGCAAGGTAAGGTTTTAAATATGGAAACCTCAGAAAATTATAAAGATAAAATTAAAGATAACTTTAGATATTATTCTTCCAAAGAGGATTCTATAAAGGATTATGCAAATTTTTTAGTTAAGAATAAGAGATATAGAGAAAATAAAGTTTTTAGAGCTACAGAATATAAGACACAAGCAAAAGCCATAGAAAAGGCAGGGTATAGTACTAAAAAAGATAAGGATGGTAATTTATTATATAGTAGTTTACTTGGAAAAATTATAAGAGAATATAATTTGCAGTTAATAGACAGTAAAACTCAAGAGAAGATAAGTAGAAAATAAAGTGAAATCTGTCGCTAGTAAATTATTAATACTCCCTATTATCACAACTAGATTGTGAATAGGGAGTATTTTAATTAAAATTGAATATAGGATTTAACTTAATAGCAGATTTTTTATATTAAAAATTAAGCTCCAGTGTTTGTTGGTGGAGTAAATACTCTTGTAGATAACTCATCATCGAGCATATAAAGTACTGCTGGATTAGATTCTGCTCTCCTTAATTTTCTTATTATAGTATTAAAATTATTTTCTTCTTCTACTTGTTCATCTATAAACCATTTTAAAAGACTTATAGTAGCATGTTCTTTTTCTTCTGTGGCAATATCAGTCAAATTATAAATTCTACTTGTGACTATTTTTTCATGATTAAATCCATCTTCAAAGCATTCAAGTATGTTTTTATATTCAGCTTTAGGCTGATCTATTTTCTCAAGTATTACTCTTCCGCCCATTTGATTTACATAATCATAAAATTTCATAGCGTGGAATATTTCTTCTTGAGCCTGCACTCTAAAAAAGTTAGCAAATCCAGCTAAATCCTCTGATTCAGCATAAGAAGCCATAGCTAAATAAATATAAGATGAATAAAATTCAAAGTTTATTTGATTATTTAAAGCTTTTAATAATTTTTCACTTAGCATAAAATTTCCTCCTATAAATAAATTTAGTAACTAAAGGTATATTTAATAGCAATTATTACTATAATGTGTAATTTTTAATCTTATATACTAATTATATATTAATATAATTATGCAATCAACAAATAAGTTGATATCTCAACAAATATATACAAAAAATTTAAATGTATTTAATAAATTATTATTTAGAATATAGTAAAACTAAGATTTATAGTTAATAATATATAATAAATTTTTTATTATAGAAAAATATTAAATTTTTTTTATAAATCTAAAGGAAGCTATTATATGAACGAAAAAGATTTATATAAGTTATTTATAGAAATTGTTTAAATTTTAAGAAAAATATATTAAAATAGAAACAATAAGAAATAATCTTTATTATTAATAAATTTGGGAAGAAAGAAGAGGGAAAAATATGAAAAATACTAAAGTAGTTATTGTAGATGATTCTCCTTTTTCAATTAGTATTATAAAAGACATATTAGAGGAAAATGGATTAACTGTAGTTGGAGAAGCAGGGAACTTAGAAGAAGTTATAAATGTAGTAAAGGATAAAGAACCAGATATTGTAACCATGGATATGACTTTGCCAGGTACAGATGGAATAGAATGTATAAAAGCTATTAATAAAATAAATGAAAATGTAAAGGTAATAGTTATAAGTTCTATGATGGATGAAGAAATAGTAAAAAAAGCTAATGAAAATAAGGTTTGTGGATATATTCAAAAACCTATAGATCCAGAAGAACTTATAGCAACAATAGAAAAGGTTATTATGAAGGAAGAATTATTTTTACAACTTGAAAATAATTATTTTGAAATTTTTAAAGAATCCTTTAGAGACACTTTAAATAAATTTACTAAGACTACTGCAGAATTTTCAGAAGATAGAAAGTGTACTATTTCAGAAACTTCCAGAGGTATGGCTGTAGTTATAGGTATAATAGGTAATTTTTCAGGAAGAATGATTTTAGATTTATCACAGGAAACAGCTAATAGTATGGTTAATTTTATGTTGAAGAGAGAACCAAAGGATATGAATGAGGTTTTAAATGTTATTGGTGAGTTTTCTAATATTGTAGCTGGAAATGCATGTTCTATGCTAAACAGAAAAAATAAAGTGTTTGGATTAAGAATAGCTCCTCCAAGTATATTTTATGGTAAATCCCTTAATATATCTCAAAGCTTACTAGAGAGCTTAGCTGTAGAATCGAATACAGAATTTGGGCAAATTTATATAAATGTAGGCTTCAAGAGAGGTGAATCATAATGGATGCAAAATATATTAATCCTTTTATAGATTCTTTTTACAATATATTACCTCAAATTGGTTTTTCTAATGTTACAAGAGAGGATGTTACTGTAAAAAACAGTGTAGAAAGTTTAGGAATACTTATAAATTTAGGTATTGTAGGAGATATTAAAGGGAATATTGTGTATAATATAGAAGGGGAAAATGGTAAAAAAATAGCTTCAAAAATGATGATGGGTCTTCCTGTGGAGGAACTAAATGAAATGGCTCAAAGTGCTCTTTCTGAACTTTCAAATATGCTTACAGCTAATGCTAGTATAAACTTTTCTAATATAGGAGTTAATGTTAATATATCTACACCTACCTTAATGTATGGTCAGGATATAAAAATAAAATTAAATACGGATAAAATATTAAATATTAAGATAGTAGCAGATGATATTCCTATAGATGTAAATGTAGCTTTTGAGAAAATTTAAATAAAACCTCTAGATTGATTAAACACATTTTTAAATTTGTTTAATATAAATAAGCACTTATTTAAAATTATAAGTGCTTATTTTAAAATTATTCTAATAGTATTTTAAAATATAAATCTATTAAATTGCTATTAGAATGTTTTAAATATTTATTTTTATTAATCTCTAATATATAATATATTTTTTTAAAATAATATGTGAGCTACTAAAGTAATAATAGGTAAAGTTATTAAGGTTCTCTCAAGAAATATAATAATCAGATCTTTTAATGAAACAGGTATTTTAGAACCTAATAATAGTCCTCCTACTTCAGACATATAGATTAATTGAGTAACTGAAAGGCAAGCTATTATAAATCTTGTCATTTCGCTTTGTATAGTGGCTGCAATAACTGAAGGTAGAAACATATCTGCAAAACCAACTACAATAGTTTGTGATGCTAAAGCGGCTTCTGGTATTTTTAATAAGTTTAGTAGTGGTATAAAAGGTAGACCTAACCATTTAAAAAGCGGAGTATATTCAGCTAATATAAGAGCAGATGTTCCCATAGCCATAACTACAGGAGTTACGCCTAAAAGCATATCCAATACATTTTGTAACCCTTGTCTTATAAAATTAAATGGATCATCATTGGAGTCGGCTTTAGCAACAGCTTTTTCAAGACCCCATGTAAAAGGTGTATATCCTTCTGGAAGAGCTTCAGAATTTTTGCTTTCTCCACCATTTAAATAAGCATCTGGTTTTCTTGAAAGTGGTGGTATGCGAGGAATTAATATAGCTGCAATTATACCTGCTAAGCAAACTGTTAAATAAAAAGGCACAAACATATGAGCAAGTTTAACTTGAGATATTACAACTAAACTAAAAGTTATAGAAACTGCTGAGAAGGTTGTTCCTATAACTGCAGCTTCTCTTTCGCTATAATAACCCTCTTCATATTGTTTGCTAGTAAGTAATACACCAATAGTACCATCACCAAGCCAAGAAGCCATACAGTCTATAGAAGAACGGCCTGGTAAATTAAATATTGGTCTCATTACTTTAGTAAGTAATGCCCCAACAAATTCTAATAAACCAAAGTCTAATAATAAAGGAAGTAACATTCCTGCGAATATAAATACTGAAAATAATATAGGAAGCAAATCATAAAGTAATAAGCCCCCTGTATTTTTTGACCATATCCATTCAGGACCTATTTTAAAAAAGGTAGAAATAATAAATATAAATCCTAATACTCTAGCTAGTACCCATACGGTGGAAACGTTGAATAAATTGTTAAAAAATTTATTTACTAAAATAGCTTTAGGTTTAAATATTTTAGTAATCATTGTACAAATAAAAGTAATGCATATGATGATTCCCATAAGTTGAGGTAATATACTACCTAACCCAGCTAAAACAATTTTTGAAAGTACAGCAATAGGTATTGTTATTTCTCCATCATAAGAAATAGGTATTATAAAGAGTATAAAACCTATTAAAGACGGACAAATAAATTTAAATAATTCATTAAATGAATATTTGTTATTTTTTTGATTTTCCAAAACACCATCTCCTTTGCAATTTTTTATTCATGTTATTTTAAATTATAATGTATAATTATAATAAAATCAAGTTGAATAAATAGCAGAAGTCTAGGGATATCAAGGTTTGCAATAGGGTGTTAATTTAATTACGCATAATTATTCAAAAAAAAGTGTTTTTATTATTGCAAAACATAGGTTAATGGCTTTGTAGTCGCATTTTTCTGAAAATTTATACACTAAATAAATTAAATAGAATTTAACGAAGATAAGTTTGAAATTGAAATTAACTGTAATGTGATTCATATATAGTGTATCAAAATGTAACAAATATTAATAAAATCTCAAATTGATATTTTAATTATAGCATTTTGAGATTAGAAAGTATAAATCTTTACCGTTTTTAGCTTTTAAGTACTTGGCATGAATTTTGCTACTCATATAAGTGGGGTTAATAATGGTTTGATTTATATATTATATAATGATTTCCTTCTTACTTAATTAATATGTTTTAGAAATTCCTTATAGAAATATATTAATGTATCCTTATTATTTATTAAAGAGCTTATGCTCTTTATTTTTTTTGTTTATATATGTTATATTTAAGATTATATACAATATATGTATTAAGAGTAAAACTTAATCATAGTTACCTTTAGTTTTATATAATAATAAATTTAAAACTACACATACTTATAATACAAAACTTAATAAAGCATAAATAAAAACAAAAGATAAATAAATAGGAGGTAATATTTATGCCAAGTAATAAAAATTCTAATAATTTAGTAGTGCCAGAAGCACAACATGGATTAAACCAATTAAAAATGGAAGTTGCAAACGAAGTAGGAATATCAAACTATGATTCAATGGATAAAGGAAACTTAACTTCAAGACAAAATGGATATGTAGGTGGAAACATGGTTAAAAAGATGGTAGAAGCTTACGAAAGAAATCTATAAACTAAACACAAATATTAAAAATAAAATTTGAAGATAGGTGTATAAGGAGGTAATATATCATGGCAAATAGAAATTCTAATAATTTAGTAGTGCCAGAGGCAAAACATGGATTAAATCAATTAAAAATGGAAGTTGCAAACGAAGTTGGAATAGCAAACTATGATGCTGTGGATAAAGGAAATTTAACTTCAAGACAAAACGGATATGTAGGCGGAAATATGGTTAGAAAGATGGTAGAAGCTTACGAAAGAAATCTATAATAGTTAAAATAATTATATTACACCAAACACACTAATATAAAAGCAATTTAATTGAGGAATCATATAAGAGTTTATTTCTTATATGATTCCTTTTAAGTTTATTATATAAAAGTTTAAATTATACATGAATAAACAATATTTAAATTATATATTTATATACAATTCGAATATTGTTTATTTGTTTAAATCGATATTATAGTTGATAAGATATATTAAAAATTATTTATATATGTATTTTGAGTTAATTACAACTTGAACAAGTAGAACAACTAATGCCTTCTGGTTGTATTAGTGGATCTATAGTAAAACCACCTTTGCCATTTTCTTCGGCACATTGGATTATAAAACCTCCAAATTCTGAAAAAAGATCCCTATGTACTAGAAATGATAATTCTCCGATAGGTGATAGTAAATCTTCGTTTGTTTGTTCATCCAGAACAATGTTAAAAACAGGACCTCCTCAACCATTTCCGGCTAAAAATATTCTAAATATGTTTGAATTCACATTATTTTCTTCTATAAATTTTTTAAATTCTTTATAAGCTAAATCGCTCATGTTAACTGGTGTCATATAAACATCTCCTCTATTGTATATAAAATTGTGTTAAAAATAATATATATATTATTTTTATTTGGTTTAGTTTAAATCTAACAATATTAATATTATTATATATTATAAATATTTTCAATATACTAGGAGGTTATCTATTAAAAATATTTATAAATAGCTATAATTTAYAAGAGTTTTCAAATGATATCTATTATTTATTGTTTCTGTAATCTGAATCTAATTATTTATAAATAATTAGATTCAG
>NZ_BAAAAP010000043.1:0-7433 GCF_054768215.1 Clostridium sp. CTA-1 | reverse complement strand
TATACTTAACAGCAATCCCAATTATATAAAACTTTAGTAAAATCAAGTTTCTTTAAATCTTCTTCATTTATAAAAAAGTTGGCTACTCCAGCATCTCCAAACATTAAATCACATTCATCTTCACAATCTAATTGAAGCAATAATGTATTAAATCTTTCTAGATTTTTATCATAATATCTTGGATCACATTGAGTAAAAGCAGGATATCCTCCTAGTTTACATCCATCAGCACTTAGTTTCTCCATATAATCATCTACTACTTCTTCTGGTAAATTAATGCTACCATATATCTCATTAAATCTATAATCCTCCCAGGATACAGGCATATATTCTTCTGATAAAAATTCCATTTTTCCTTCATTACTAAAAGGCATGTACCAGTCTTCTTCTAACTCTCCTAAAAATGAAAAGTCCTTTATTAAGTTTTCTTTATTTTTTACTACATCAGGTATGTATATTACTCTAAATGTATCTTGTATGCACTGATCCTGAAGAGCAAGTCCATAAACATCATCAGCTAATATGTAAAATTGTAATATTCCTTTTTGTGGGAAAGACTCTAAGTGTGGAACTTCCTCAAAATTTATCTGAGCTAGTAATCGCAAATATTGTCCATTGGATGTTTTAGGGTATTCCATACCAATTTCTAAATAAGGATCTCCTCCTAGTTTACTTTCCCAGGGCATAGTTTCTTTTTCTTGTAATTTAATTTTTATATGAGGTTTCATGGTTTTTTCTATTTCGCCTCTAAATTTTTCTAAGCTTTTAGGTAATTCTAATTTGTTCATTAATACCTCTCCATTCTTACTAAAATTAATCTCACCATACACTAATCACTTTAGTTATACTCTATCTACCTTTAAGATTTTCTATTTATGTATTAGTAAATTCATAAAATCTTGTCCATTAAAAGTACTTTTTAATTCATCTTTTTATGTTTTTCAAATCAATTAAACATCTTTTTTTATATATCTCATTATAATTACGCATCCATTACCCATCAAAAATTAATTTCTTCTTTTAACTCTCTTTTACTATTTTCGACCATTAAGATGAAATCTTTGGTATTTTTACGTTTAAATTTATTAATTTTGTGTACATTTTTGGTACTACTTATCATTTTATTAAATATAGGTCTATTTTTAGTTATTTAGTTATGAACTATATAATACTTTATCTAGAATTTATTGAAGGATATAAAACTTTTTTTAAATAGATTTCCACCATTTAAATTACATAACCTAGCTCAGCTAGCTGCACCGGTTCACTATAAATTGTTCTGAAATTATCCATAAGAAAAAACAGCATCCTAAGATGCTGTTTTATTTATTCTTCACTAAGTTTGCGAAAACTATATAACGCTCTGGCGCATATCCAATAAAATAAAATGGATAACAAGTGGTCATAATAAGTTTCGCATTAAATGACCAAGAAATACATCCTAGGCCTATGACTATAATTCCTAGACTTAAGACTTTTACCAATGATAACTTTTTAAATGATAACTTAAATTTACTCATGATGCTTTTTAAATACAAATACACCTGCACCTAGTAATGATAATATAGAACCTGCTAGTAATATTCCGTATGTACAGTATTTGGAAGTTTCCCATTTCCAACTGTAGTCGCTTTTGTCCCTTTATTTGATCCTGGTTTTTCTGTTGACCTTAGCTTTTCTGTTGACCCTGGCTTTTCTGTTGACTCTGGTTTTTCTGTTGACCCTGGCTTTTCTGTTGACCCTGGTTTTTCTGTTGACCCCGGTTTTTCTGTTGACCCTGGTTTTTCTGTTGACCCTGGTTTTTAGTATCATCTGCAATCTCTACCCAAATAGGATTTGTAACTGCATAGTGACCTTTTCCATCAGTTGCAACAAAACTATACCATGTATTTTTTGTTGGTTCTACATCTAGTGTATAGTTAACAGCATCTTGTGTATTATCAAAGTCTTTTGATGCAATAATCTTACCCTCGCTGTAAACGTCAATATGATTTAATCCATTAACAGCTTGGATTTCTGTATCTAATGTATATTTTTCACCTACATTAACTTTTTGTGTTGTACCAAACATTGTGTTTGCTTTTGGTGTAAATATAGGTCCCATTGTTACATAACTATGACCATCTTTTATTGTTTGAAGATACTTTTCAGTTGTATTTTTCCCCTCAATATAAGCATATAATCTGATAATTCCTGGGTATAATCCTGAAGTTACATCGTGCTGGTCTGAACCTGCACTTAAGTATTTTTTAATACCTTTATTCCAATATCCCATTGCAGAATCTAATGCTCTTTTATCCATATTAGTACTATCAGTTAAATCAATTGTAGATTGTAATTCAAGTAAATCGAAATCTTCAGTACCTTCATCATATCCACCTTTAACACTATCTCTGTTATAGAAGAAACCATATTCTGTATATGGATGATTAACAACTACAAGAGCACCCATATCATGTCCAGCTTTAATTATTTCTGCTGGAGTTAAGTCTGGAGAAATCGGATTCTTTGTATAATCAACACCTAAAATACCCCAATGACCCCAACCTGGAGAAACTTCAATACTTGGGATAAATGGTCTGTTACCTTCTTTAGCTAATTCAGCCATAAGAGGATCATTTACTACTGCATCATGATCAGAAACAAGATTATAATTTAACCCTGCTGCAACTTGAGCTTTATATAGTTCTTTAACTGGTGTTGCACCATCACCAAAGTCTGCATGTTGATGGTTGTCCATACTATACCAATTTCTTGAATTTGTTTTTATTAATGTAGGAAGTACAACTTTTTCATTAACCGTTTCACCCGGCTTTATTGTTTTTGTTATTGTAGCTGGAAGTGATTCATAATCACTGGCACGTGTAATTGTAAACGTTACAGGATTCTCGGGAGCTGATACATCAAATTTAGCTTCATGTGTTTTTGGATCTGTAAAGAATACAGTTCCCCCAAGTGTTTTAAATGTTGATGTAGTTCCTGATACAGTTACCTTGAAATCAACTGGATTTCCATTTTCATCAACAGCTTTAAGAGAAGCGTGAGCTCCATCTTTAACTATAAAATCTAAGGTTGAATTTTCTGTTAGGTTTAACTTCTGAATATCTGACGGTGTATATCCCTTAGCTTCAACATGAACCTCATATTCATCTTTTGGTAAATCAAATTCAAAGTGACCATTTTCATCTGTTATTTTCCAAGCAAATGGCTGCATAATATCTTTTTTAAGTTGTTCTTTACCATGAGATTTTACAGTTTCCTTATAAGAACCTTTTTTACTAACTACTACAAATGCATCTTTTATAGGATTTCCCTTTGAATCCTTAACTACACCGTTTACATTTGCTGATTGAATTGTTTTATCTTTTTCCATGAAACGTTCAATAATAGGTGTTGTTTCACCTTTATCTGATACTAAAATTTCACCTGTATAAATACAGCTCTTTCCTGGTTCAATTGTATTATTTACATAGACATCCTTATATCCACTTGACCCTTTATATGTATTTGCCCCATCTAATTGAACGGAAACAGCATAATTTTTATCATAAGTTACAACGTAATTTCCAAATCTTTCATTAACATCTTTATCAGCACCAATTCCGATACCAGTTATTTTTTTGTCAGGATAATATCCAAAAGGTCCAAAAGTGCTAGCAGCTAAAGTACTAACTGAATATCCTCCATACATGTTTTCATAAACATCATTTCCTGCTGGATTTTCAACAGTTGTTTTTAAACCAATATAATTTTTACCATCTTCTAATGTATACTCAATTGTGACATTTAAAGGTAATTTATGTCCTGCTGTCCAATATCTTGTTTTAGCAGTAACAACAACCTTATTCTCTTCTTTTTTGTATGTAATATTTTCCTTTGGATTTTTCTGTAGATTTTCACCGTTAAATGCTCCTGTAGCTGTCCAGTAATTGTTTAGAAATTCAATATCATTTACTAAATCAACACCAAATTTACCATCTTTCATAATAGCAACATCAAGGATACTTCCATTTGTCATGTTCCAGTAGTTATTTGTTCCTACTGCAAAAGATGCAGCAATTTTATCATTGTATATTGTAAAGTCGTCTGCGTGAATAGCCATACCTTGATTAATAGGTGTAGCACCCTCAACAACTCCAACATCTGCTTTGACAGGCCTTGTTAATAACATTGAGCACAATGCATAAGCACCCAATAACAATGATAATTTTAATTTCTTAGATTTCATAATTATGTCCCCCTTAATTCGGATAATAAAAAAATTTATATTAATTTAAAAATTAACAATCAAAGTTAACTTGTTTCTATTTAATACTTGAGTTAATAAAGAAACTTACAAATTATATTAATTAACTCATGGGTAAAAAATACAATATAACCTATATTAATTCTTTTTATTGTAAATTGTAACACGATTCCCAATAAAATCAAAGTACTTTTTTATATTTTAGATTTTTAACTCATTAAATTAAATTGTAAATTAATATTAATAATAATTAACCTTAAATTAAAATTTATTTTAGTAAATTTATAACGTTTGTATAATCTTCAATCACTTCATCTACACCATCTATTTTTAACATTGCTTCTTTATCAAGCATAGAAGCAACTCCAACTATTTTATAAGCACCAGCTCTATGTGCTGACATTATGCCAGACTTTGCGTCTTCAAAAACCATGCATTCATTTATATGAATTCCGATTTTATTAGCAGCCCTAATATAAATTTCTGGCTCTGGCTTTCCTGGAATTGTTCCATCATCATACACTACATTAGATATATTAAACCATTTTGCTAAATCTAAATGCTCAAAAAAGAATTTAACATTATTCAATCCTGAAGCAGTAGCAATTGTAAAAGGAATTTTACTTTCTTTTAAATAATTTAAAAAATCTATTAATCCATCAGCTAATTTGAATTTATTATTATCTGCTAGACATAGTTCACGGTATGTTACTTCTTTTTCTTCTGCTAATTTTTCTATTTCTTTTTTAGACAACTCTGTACCTAAAAAATATGGTAATGTAACATCTGCATTTCTGCCATGAACGTATTCTTGAAATTCATCATCTGTCACTTTTTTACCTATTTTTCTTTGTAAATATGTTCTCCAAGATATTTCTTGAATTTCTCCATCATAGAACATAGTTCCATTAAAATCAAATATTACACCCTTTATGTTCATAATAAATCTACTCTCCTTCTTATAAAATTCCTATTTATTTACTTATTTATATCATTCATATGTCACATTTTATGGATAATGGGCAACTTAGACTTTCTTAATATAACTATGACAGAACTGAATCTAAAATTATGTTCCTCAACTATACACATTAGAATTTGTCTAGCTTCGAGTTATACTTACATTTTCACCAAAAACTGAAATTAACCTCTTTTACTAATTTCATCTGTTATTAATGATTTTGAAATATACATCGCTTTTATTATGTTCTTAAAGCGCTTGTAATGAGAGGTCCCCTCCGCAAATTTTAGCTGTGCTTTTTCACATTTGCTGATAACTGAAGATACTGGGCGTAGTGCTTCTACCAATTCTTCTTTTGTATATTTGTCCATAACATTTTCATCTGTTATTAATGCTTTTGAAATATACATTGCTTTTATCCTGTTCTTAAGGAGTGTGTGCTGAGAGGTACCTTCTGCAAATTTTGGCTGTATTTTTTCACACTTACTGATAGTTGAGGATACAACTCGTAGTGCTTCTATCAATTCTTCTTTTGTATATTTGTCCATAGCATTTCACCTCAAATTCATAATTTATCTAGCTTGTATTATAATACAATTGTTCTTAACCGAAAACAGCTCACTGACAAATTCTTATTTATATTACTCAATCTCAGATTGGAATTTGTCTAATCATTTAAAATCCATAAAGTAATTTTGCAAATCCAAATTCATTAAATAAAAGAAAACGTCCCATAAACATTACACCTATATATATGATGGGCTCCCATTTACAGCAATCGTATGATTCGGGTTCACTCTTTATTACACAAGTAAGCATTTTATATATACCATATCCAATGAGTCCACCTATCGTATTCAATATTAAATCATCAATATCAGTACTTCTATTGTTTAATAATTGAGTGATTTCTATAAACATTGAAAATGAAAATCCTGATACGAGAATATAAAGCACTTTATCTTGCTTTTTCCATAAAAAAGGAAGTAGAATACCAAAAGGAATAAAAAGCAATATGTTTTGTAAATATGCCACTATATCAATTTCATTAGAAAATGGCATAAAGTTTAGCTTTTGCGTTATTTCAAAGCGATAACGAAGTATATCATATAAAGTTCCTGTTCCTGTAAAATAAAATACGGAAATTATATAAATGGCAAAAGCAATAGTAATTCCACAATGAATTCTTGATGTTAATATACCCTTACGTTTATTCATATTATTGAATATCAAGAAAGTCACAATAAAAGGAACAAACGCTGTCAAAAATTCATATCCAATAAAAAGCAAGTTATCCATAGAATTTACCTCCAAATTACTATTTATTTAGTTATTTACATCATTCATATGTCACATATTAAACATTTGTTTATACTAGTTTAAATTTGTAAACAATATAGACAAGAAGTTATTATATGCAATCTAACACAACTTGTCCATTAGTTGAACAATATCTAGGTTACCTTGTCGTTATTAAGGATCGTTCTGATAATACAGTTATAATAACCGTATCACTACAAGAGCTATTCAAAATATTGTAAAAAAATATGTTATTACTTCTGGACTTGACCCAAAATCTATATCAACACACAAGCTTCGCCATACAGCAGCTACTCTTATGTACAAATATGGTAGAGTAGATATTAGATCTCTTCAACAAATTCTTGGTCATGAAAGTGTTGCAACAACTGAAATCTATACCCATATTGATGAGCATCAATTACAATCCGCTGTAAACTCTAATCCCCTTGCAATGATGTTTAGCTGAACCAAAGAGACACCTAATATCGTGTCTCTTTAAAGAATAAACATAACATGTTCAATTATATGGATTATGGGAAGTTAATAACCATAAATATTATCTACATACCAATATAGATAATGTAATAAATTTATGAAAATATGCATTAACAAAACTATATATTAAGCTAGTTTTGTTCAATCAGACAAATTGGAATTTGTCTGTTCTCACAATTTTTTATTTGCCCAAAACAATCAGATTTCCTAAGACTTGAAAACCATTTTTTTCATAGAACTTACAAGACGGATAATCTCTTTCTGTATTTAGTATCATTCCTTCTACTTTTTCATCATATAATAACTTTTCTATATCTTTCAAAAATAGGCTACCAATACCTTTTCCTTGAAAACCATCCCCTATGCAAAATTCATCTATGTAATACTCCATACCACAAATCCAAGGCTTTTTCATTCCTACACTTAATG
>NZ_BAAAAP010000042.1:0-7910 GCF_054768215.1 Clostridium sp. CTA-1 | reverse complement strand
ATATATATATTAAGTAATTATAAATAAAAATATTATATTTATTCTCTTTTTATCTATTATAAATTATTAATATACATTGCATAAAATAGGAACAAGCTTATAATTATAAAAAAATGTAATAGTATTTTGGTTGTATATTATGTTTTTTTATAATAAGACATAATAATAGACAATAATATAAAAAGCTGTTTATAATGAAAGTGGAAATTATATAAAATTTAAATTATATTAAATTTATTGTGATAAATATATAAGTTAATATAATTTTATTTTATATATAATATTAACTATACAATTATTAATTATTCTGGAGGGGAAAATTATGTTCAAGAAAAAAGTATTAAGTGTTTTATTTATGATGGTATGCATTTTATCTTTTACATTAGTTGGATGTGGTCAGAAAACGTCTTCTTCTAATGAAAAAGATAGTTCATATTCAAAGGTTAAAGATAATGGAAAATTGGTAGTAGGGTTATGTGCTCAATATCCACCCTTCGAGTCAAGAAATGACAAAACAAGCCAAATAGAGGGATTTGATGTAGACTTAGCTAAAGAATTAGGAAAAGAAATGAACTTAAAGGTAGAAATAAAGGATGCGGAATGGGAAGCACTTTTAGGTGGTGTTAGTAAAGGAGATTATGATGTTTTAATAACTTGTATGTCAAAAAAAGAAGCTGCACAGGCTAATATAAACACTTCTGATACATATTACAAATTGGATGACATAATAGTAGTAAATAAGAATAATAATTCTATACATAATAAAGATGATTTGAAAGGAAAAGTAGTTGGGGTTCAAACATCTACTAGCAGTGAACAAGTAGTTGATAAATTAGATGAAATAAAGGAAATAAAAAGATATAATAGGAATCCTGAAGCATTCATAGATTTAAAAAATAACAGAATTGATGCTGTGGTTGTAGGGTATGCTTATGCAGCTACCGCAATGAAGGACAAAAAGGATGATAATTTAAAAATAATAAATTCACCAGTGGGTTCGTCAGATATAGTTATGGTTACTAAAAAAGGTTCTAATGATTTAACAAAAGAATTAAACAAAGCGTTAAAAAAAGTAAAAGAAAGTGGCAAATATGAAGAAATCAAAAATAAGTGGTTAAGTTTAGAGAAATAATATGGAACTTAATTTTGATATTGTTTTTAGAAATTTACCATTTTTATTAAAGGCTACATTAGTAACTATAAAAATAACTTTACTTTCTTTTATTATGGCTATTATATTAGCTTTTATTGTAGGAGTTTTAAGAACTTATAAATTCTCTAAAATATTAGACCTTATATTAAATGCATACGTAGAAATTTTTAGAGGATCTCCGCTACTTATACAATTATTTTTTATATATTATGGATTACCTAGCGTTGGAATAGCTATGGATGCAGAAGTAGCTGCTGTTATAGGACTAGCATTGAATGGAGCAGCATACATGTCAGAAATTATAAGAGCAGCTATACTTTCTATAGATAGAGGGCAGGAAGAGGCAGGTTTTTCTTTAGGATATACAAGATTTCAAAATTTACGCTATATAATATTACCTCAAGCGGTTCAAATATCTGTGCCTCCATTAGTAAATGGTTTTTCCTCACTTTTGAAAGACACATCTTTGGTATCGGTTATTTCTATAACGGAACTAACAAGAAGTGGGAATCTTATATATTCAAGAACAGCTAGGCCCTTTGAAGTATATTTAACTTTAGGATTATTTTATTTTGTGTTAACTTATATAGTTTCTTTATGTTCAAAATTTATAGAAAAAAGAAATGAAAAGTGGAGTTAGATGAATAAATGAGTCTGCTTGTTTGTAAAATTTTAATTAAATACTGATTATATATTTGATTATTTGGCAGCTAAAAGCTGCTTTTTCTTTTATAATTTAAAAAACTATATTTTAAGGAGGAATTAAATAATGAAAAGAAGTAAAAAAATAGTTTTGCTTGGTCATTGTATACTAAATGTAAATTCAAAGGTGGAAGGATTAGCTCAATATGAAAACAATTCTTTAGAACTTTTGGAATATTTGATAGAAAACAAATTTGGAGTAATACAATTACCTTGTCCAGAAGCAGGGTTTTATGGAATGAGAAGATGGGGACATGTAAAAGAACAATTTGATACACCTTATTATAGAGAATACTCACGAAAAATATTTTATCCTATACTTCAGCAGGTAGAAGATTATATAAATAATGGATATGAGATAAAATGCATAATAGGAATAGATGGCAGTCCAAGTTGTGGTGTTTCTTTTACATGTTCATCAAAAGAATGGAAGGGAGATTTTATAAATAAAGAGGAAACATTAAAAAAGATAGATAATATAAAATATTGTAATGAGAAAGGGATATTTATGGAAGAGATAGACAAAATGTTGAAAGAAAAAGATATAAATATTCCTATAATTTCAATAAATGAAGTTGAAAAGATTTCTTTAGAAAAGATAAAAAATTTTTTATAAATGATAGGAAAGGTTACTATTGTAAATTTGATATTTTCTTTAGCTTCTAGTAAAGTATACTTAATTAACATTAGAAGGTTAAGGGAGTTTTTATATGATAGATTATAGTTTTTTAGATCAATATCAAAAGGAAGCGGTTAAATGCCATAAGGATAATACATTGATTGTGGCTCCACCTGGTTCTGGTAAAACCACTGTTATTATAAATAGAGTTGTACATTTAATAGAGGATTTAAAAATAAATCCTAATAATATACTAGTAATAACTTTTACTAGAGCTGCAGCTATGAATATGAAAGAAAGATATAAAAAAATAAGTGATAGTAGAAGATCACCTTTTTTTGGGACTTTTCATGGCCTTTTTTATAAAATATTAAATAGATATTATAAAAACATAAATATAATAAGCAGCAAAGAAGCCTATTCTTTAATAAACAATATACTTATATCTTATTTGGATTCTGTAAATGAGGATAAAGTAAGAGATGTTTTAAATGATATATCTTTTTTTAAAACTAGTGGGTTAACTATGGACAATTTTGTTCCTAAAATTGATAAAAGTATATTTGAGCACTGTCTTAATAGCTATGAAGAGTATAAAGATAAAAAAGAACTTTTAGATTTTGATGATTTGCAAATTAATATGTTTAAGCTTTTAAAGGAAGATGGAAGAATTCTTAATGGTTATAAAAAATTATTTAAATATATATTAGTAGATGAATTTCAAGATTGTGATACATTGCAAATAAATATTCTTCAAATGTTATCTAAGGGTAATTCTTTATTTGCAGTAGGGGATGAGGATCAATGTATATATTCTTTTAGAGGATCTAAGCCAGAATGTATGGTGAATTTTAACCACTATTTTGAAAATGGAGAAAAGATATACTTAAGATATAATTACAGAAGTCCTAAAAATATAGTAGAGATTTCCAAAAATCTTATTCAAAATAATAAATTAAGAAATAATAAGAAAATAGAAGCTTATAATGACTATGATAAAAATATAGTGTTAAAATCCTTTTTAAACGAAAGGGAGCAAGCGGAGGAAATAAGTAAAATAATTAATAACATTATAAATGAGAGATATGAATATAAAGATATAGCTATACTCTATAGAACTAATATGGAAAGTAGAAGTTTAACAGATTTGTTTTTTAAAAAAAGAATACCCTTTAGACTTTTAGATAAGGGATATAATTTTTTTAATCATTTTGTATGTAGGGATATACTAGCCTATATGCAAGTATGTATAGATCCCTATGATAAAAAAAGCTTTTTAAAGATTATAAATAAACCCTTTAGATATGTAAGTAAACTAAATGTGGAAAGAGTAAGAAGATATAAATATGCTAAAAATAGTTTTGATATATTAAAAGAGCAAAAGGATATACAGCCTTTTCAAATAAAGAATTTAGAGAATCTTGAAAAGGATATAAATAAAATGAATAAAATGAGTGCCCAAGATGCTATAGGGCACATAATGCATACTTTAGGTTATGAAGAGTATATTAAAGAATATAGTGAAAGAATAAAAATAGATAAGGAAGAGCTTTTACAAATAGTAGATGAATTAAAAGAAGCAGGGGAAGGATATACAAGTATCTTAACTTTCTTAGTTCATGTTGAGGAAGTAGAAAAGGAAATAAATAAAAAAGAAATAAATGAAGATAGTGTAATATTAAGTACAATACATGGAGTYAAAGGCATGGAATTTAAAAATGTAGTTATTGTAAATTGTAATGAAGAYAATATTCCTTATAGTAAATCAGATGAAGAAATTAATATAGAGGAAGAGAGAAGACTTTTTTATGTAGGTATTACAAGGGCAAAAGAAAACTTATATTTAACTGTACCAAAGGTTATAAGGGGGAAGAATAAAGAAACYTCTRATTTTATAAAGGAATGCAARTTAGATAAAGAGTTATTAGAAAATGATTATTTTAAAGGAAAAGAAAGAGTTGTTCATAAGGTGTTTGGTGAAGGAATTATTGAAAATCAAGGGRRARATTATGTRGAGATAGGATTTTTAGATGGAACTAAAAGAAAATTTGATAGAAATGTTATAACTAAKAGYAATATTATTAAAAAGAAAAGTGTATCATAAGGTTGTTCCATACATGTAACAGTAAAAAACATGTGTGGAGGTATGGAACGAAAATGGCTAAATTAAGATTGAAAAACTTAAATAAAACAACTAATAAAATAGTAGGAGAAATTTATGGAGATTATTTAAATTATTGTACAAGCATCGGCCAAAGAGAAAAAACTATAGAGAGCAAAGAAGAGTTTGGAAAATATGAATTAATAAAAGTAGTAAATTTAGATTCAAATATCAAAGAATTAACTAAAGAAAAGATAGAAAAGCATATAATAAATATGCGTAAAGAAGGATATAAAGGAAATACTTATCAGACATATGTTATAAAAATGAGAGCTTTTTTAAGTTATTGTTTTAATAATAATTATCTTACTAAATTTACAGTGAAAATACCTAATATTTTATTAGAAAAAAAGGAAGTTTATACAGAAGAAGAAGTTATAAAATTATTGAAAAAACCTAGCATAAATACTTGTCTTGTAGGAGATTTTCGTTCTTGGGCAATTTGCTCATTTCTTTTGTCAACAGGCTGTCGTGCAGAAACTTTGTTAAATGTTCATGTAGAAGATGTTAATTTTAGTACAGATAGCATACTTTTTAGACATATGAAAACTAAAAGACAAATAACTGTACCATTAAGCAATACCTTAAAAGTTAATTTAATGGAATATATTCAAAGAATGGGATTAAAGCAAGAAGATTATTTATTTCCTTTGCTAAATGGGGAAAAGATGAAATATGATACTTGTCATCAAAATTTAAAAAATTATTTTAAACATAGAAATGTAAAATTCCATGGTGTGTGAACACTTTTAGAAATACATTTGCTACAATGGCACTTAAAAATGGGGCGGGGATATATCTGATCCAAAAATGTCTTGGACATGCAGATATAAAAATGACCGAAAGATATATAAATTTACATTGTATAATTTCCAATAGGGGGGATTGCATATGGCAACTATAAGAAAAAATATTACACTAGATACTGAAACATATAAAAATTTTTGTAAGATAGCTGAAAGAAAAGGAATAAGAATGTCTACATGGATTAATGCAAAAATGAAAGAGTTTATAGAAGAAGAACAAGAAAGGGTTATAGAAAGATAATCAATGTATAAAATTTACATTTTTGATTTGAGATTGACAAATTTTCATATATGATCTATACTATATAAATGATGCAAATATTAAAAAGAAGGGTTTAAGAGGTTAGAACAGATATTAATTTTGAACAATATGAAAATTTAATTGGGAAACTAAGTAATTTAAAAGTAAGAGAATGGTATATTTACCATGATAAAAATATTGTTAATAAAATAGATAAAACATTAGCAATAAAAGAGCAAGCTATAAAGGCTCATTTATTAAGAAACAAATATAGAATGCAAGCTAGAAAATTAATGAGAGATAGAGAGTTAGCAGCATATTTGGATATTAATAATTCTAATTTGCCATTTGAGTATTATGAAAATAAATATTTAAAACAAGGATACACTGGTAATTTACTTTATAGAAAAATATTAGAAGCTTCAAATAGAACAAATAAAGAAGTAAATAAACAATTAGGAATAATGTAATAAAAACAGATATTAAGACACTTAGTAAGGTGTCTTTTTTAGTTCCCAATAGTGAGTATTTATAGATATGAATACTTACAAATAGCTATAAATAAGGGTTTATAAGTGTAAATGGGTATAATTGGTAATGGGTAATTAAGACGACACAAGTAAATATCTTAAAAGGAAAAATAAGGACTAGAGATAGTCTTTTTATTTTTGCTTATTATAGTTACATAAATTTAGTTATGTTAACTAAATTTAAAGTAAACCAAAAAATAATAAAGAAAGGATGTGTATTCTATGGAACAGGAAATGATGAAATATATGATAAGCCAGGGGGCTTTTGCGGTATTGTTTTGTTACTTATTATATTTTGTACTTAAAACATCAAAGGAAAGAGAAGAAAAAATGCAAAGTACAATTGATAAAAACCAAGAAGTTATTGGTGATTTAGCTAGAAAATTTGATGTATTAGAAGATGTGAAAAGAAGTGTAGATAAAATAGAGAATAAATTGGAGGGATAGTATGGATAGAGTATTAAGAAAAATAACAAGTGCTAGGTGGCTTATAGCAGTAATAATGACTATAGTATTTGCTATATTATCAATTAAAAACACTATAAATACAGAGTTTATAACCATTTATACTATGGTTATAGCATTTTATTTTAGTAAGGATAGGAAGGAAGTAGGTAAATAATGAAAATAGGAATAGATTGTGGACATACATTAAGTGGTGCCGATTATGGAGCAGTAGGAATAAAAGCAGAATCAAATTTAACCAGAGAAGTAGGTACTAGAGTAATAAGTAAATTACAAACTTTAGGTCATACAGTTATTAAGTGTTACAAAGATACTTGTAATAGTTTAAATGATAGTTTAAGTTATAGAACTAATACGGCTAATAATAACAATGTAGATTTATATGTATCTATTCATTTTAATTGCTATAACGGTAATGCTTATGGAACAGAAGTATTTACATATGGAGAAAAGGAATTACAACAAGCTAGAGCGGTATTAAATAATATTTGTGCATTAGGATATACAAATAGAGGTTTAAAAGATGGTAGTAATTTATATGTATTAAAACATACAAAAGCTAAAGCTATGCTTATAGAATGTTGTTTCTGTGATAACTCTGGAGATATGAATAGGTTCAATGCCGAAAATATGGCTGACGCTATAGTTAAAGGTTTAGTAGGTACTACAGTAGCTACACCAAGCAAACCACCTATAAATAATAATAGTTGGATTAATTTAGATGGTAAAACAGGTACTATATGTACTCCAAGTGGTGTAAATGTTAGAGAAAAGAAATCAACTTCTAGTAGAATATTAGGGGCTTTGCCTAATGGTGTAAAGGTTAAATTATATAGAAAAGAAGGGGAATGGATGCATGTATACTATCCTCCACATGGTGGATATGTTTATGGTAAATATATAAGGTATTAATTTTAAAGGTACTTCTATAATGGGAGTACCTTCTTTTTTTTATTGAGGAAATTATAATTTTCTTTATGCATTTTTCTCATCCCTTTCTATATGTATATTTATATATTATAATGTCTTGATAAAAAAGATACTATCTAATTTAAAATCGTATCTTTTTTACTACCTTATCTTAATAGTATTTTTAGTTATTATATTAAAAAATATTTTTAAATTTTATATTTTTTGGTTATAATGGAATAAAATTATTTTAAATTTTATGATTTGATGGTAAAATAAATAATAACTAAATTTAATTATAAAAATAAAGAGAGGGTGTTAATT
>NZ_BAAAAP010000041.1:0-9972 GCF_054768215.1 Clostridium sp. CTA-1 | reverse complement strand
TCCACCGGGGAATCGAACCCCGGACAACATGATTAAAAGTCATGTGCTCTACCAACTGAGCTAGTGAATCGAATGGCTGGGATGGCAGGATTCGAACCTACGCATGTAGCAGTCAAAGTGCTATGCCTTACCGCTTGGCGACATCCCAATAATGGGGTGAACAAAGGGACTCGAACCCTTGACAACCAGAACCACAATCTGGCTAAGGGATTCGAACCCCTGGCCCACGCCTTAGAAGGGCGTTGCTCTATCCATCTGAGCTAAAGACGCATATTATGGAGCGGGTGAAGGGAATCGAACCCTCGTAACTAGCTTGGAAGGCTAGCACTCTACCATTGAGTTACACCCGCACTCTTTTGGTCGGGGTGACAGGGCTCGAACCTGCGACCTCATGGTCCCAAACCACGCGCGCTCCCATCTGCGCCACACCCCGATATTAAAGAGTTTCTCGAGTTATTATCTTGTTTTGCCGTCTTTTTCGTTTGTTCTCACAACTCTCAACGACATAAACTATTCTACATCATATAATTATATTCGTCAATACATTTTTTTATTTTTTTTTTATGTTTTTTAAAATTTCATTATATCTTCTTTATAACAGGCACTACTTTATCCCCATCAATACCTATAACAGCAATGCTTCTAACCCCATTTCTTGGGAGTGTCGGGCTACCAGGATTAATAAACCATATTCCATCTATATACTCTATCTGAGATATATGAGTATGTCCAAATAGGACTATATCAGCTTCTAATTCTAGAGCTCTATATCTTAATTTAGCTAAGTCATACTTCACATCATATCTATTTCCATGAGTTATAAAAAATCTTTTTCCTCCTATATTTTCTATTAATTCAGATGGAGTTTGTTTTGAAAAATCACAGTTTCCTCTTACATTTATAATTTTTCCTTTATAAACAGAAGACAATATTTTTACATCCTCTACATTATCCCCCAAATGAATTATTAAATTTACATTACCTAAACTATTTACAAGAGAAGTTGCATCTCCTATATATCTATGGGTATCGCTAATAACACCTATTTTCAAAATTGCCCCCCCTTATCTATATATATTTTTCTAATTCACATTTTAAAATTTTTAAAGCCTTTCCCCTATGACTTATAGAATTTTTAGTTTGGGAATCCATTTGCGCAAAAGTTTTTTTATACTCTGGTATATAAAATAAAGGATCATATCCAAATCCATCTTCCCCTATTTCTTTTTCTCCTATAATCCCATTAATTTCACCTTGGACTTTTATTACATTATCTTTATCTATTATAAATACTATAGAACAAACGAACTTAGCTTTTCTTTCTTCTACTTTTTTGCCATCTAATTCTCTTAATAACTTTTGATTATTTTTTTTATAGTTTCCATGCTCCCCTGCAAATCTAGCAGAATAAATTCCTGGAGCTCCATTTAAAGCATCTACCATAAGTCCTGAATCATCTGCTATTACCATATACTTAGGCAAAATCTCATGTATAGTAGCTGCTTTTTTATAAGCATTTTCCATGAAGGTATTTCCATCTTCTTCTATATCTATATCAATACCTGCTTCTTTCATTGATAAAGCATCAATATTAAATTTTTTTAATATTTCTTTTATCTCTCTTATTTTATCCTTGTTATTACTTGCAACAATAACTTCTTTTTTCATATGTTAATCCTCCAAACAAATTAAATATTTTATTTATGTATCACTAAATTACCCTTGTATAACATATTATAATATAAGAATTAATTTATGGTAGGTGTGTTTTTTGAAATATATAGGTCCTTTTTTAAGAATGAATACATTAGATCCAAGTAATATTTACTCTCAAATGAACTTTTTAGCTAAAGAATCTTTACAAAACATAATACTTCATTCCAATTGTGGTATTTGTATACCCTTTAGTGAACTAAAACTAAAAAATGATTTTGCTAATTCTAAAAATTTTAGCTCTTGCACACCTTTATTGTGTGTCTATAGAAAAGCTAACCCTAAACTTATAAATTCAAATAAAAAACTAACATGGAATGATAGTAAATTTAAAAAAGAAGTAAACATATTAGGTAATAGCTTTATGGTTCTATCCATTCTCCAATTAATAGAATATTATGAACAATTTAAAGATAAGGATAAAAATTTATACTCTTACACTAAATTATACAATAAATTGTGTAAAAAACAATTAGAATTCTTTGCAACTTATTTTAGAAATGAAGAAGGAGTTTTTGTTGATAAACTAGATGTATCAGACAGTATATTATCTAAAATAGATTTTAAAGAAAAAAATAAAAAATTTAATTTTTCAAATCAATGCTTTTTAATGTGTGCTTACTATGGTACATCTTTATTAGATAAAGATGATTATTGTTCCAACTATAATGACTTTTCTTTAGATATACTTAATATGTTTTTAGACTACAAAGATGAACTTTACACTCTTTCTACAGATGAAATATCCAAATTGTGTTTAGGAATGAATATATTTTATAAATATTCTAAAAATGATGATAGCAAAGTGTTATTACTAGATCTATCAGAACTTTTACAAGAAAAATTAAAGGAAAAAGATTTAAATACTGAAAAAAAAGTTGATACTTATTGTTTAGCTTATATAGACTTTATGCTTACCTTTAATAATTTAGGAATATTAAAATTTAAAAACCTAAGTAAGGAAATATATAAATCATTGATAAAATTATATAATGATAATTTGAGTATATTTATTAAAAATACAGATAAAAAAGAAATAAAATATTCCTGCGATGAGTTAATATTATATCTCTTAGTATTACTTAATGAGCATAAAAGCGATAAAGAAAATTCAGATAAGAACTTATTGCTTAAATTTTATAGAAATCAAATAATAAATTCTGGAATAATACTAAGTTGGCCTGAAGAACCTGCATTAAATAGTATTGAAAGATATAAAAACTTTTCTTTAAAATCAGAAGATTTATTAGATGAACAATGTTTTAGAATGGGATCTATACCATCTCCTGAAGCCATCGAAATAGCACCAGTACTAGCTAAATATGTAGAATATAATACAAAGAAACAAGAGTTTACTAATTGCAGAAATTCTTTTGATAGTAATAAAAATTTCTTTCTATGGTTTTTAATTTTATATACACTTAAAAATTAATATGAGGATATTGCACTGCAATATCCTCATATTAATTTATTTTTTGGATATAATAAACGTACATCAATAAGTACAAGCATTGGTAATAAAATACTTTATAGGAGGGCTTTGTATGAATATAACTTGTTCTGAAAAATGTAAAAATAATAAAAATGGAAGATGCATATTAAATTACATCAGTCCCTTTTTAAGTATTCATGAAGAAAATGCCAATTGTGCTTATTTTCTTCCTATTAAATCATCTAAAAATACAACTACTATAAAATAATATTAATTATAGGGTGCTAAGGTTATTTTCTTTATAACAATATTACCATGTATAGTAATATATTGTCCTTGTACCCTACTTCTTTTACATAATATATCATAAAAAAAACAAACAGGAATTGTATGCAAATCCTTAACCAGAACATCTTGTGCTTTATTTATATATTCTTTTTTTTGCCACATATTATTTTCTGATTTAATTTTATTTAAAAACTCTTCATATTGCAAAGAATCACTAGTAAAGTTTAAAAGGAAAAATAGAGGATCATTATTTTTAGCCTTATTCCTAACAAAAGCTAAATCATAATCTCCATCTTTTATTTTTTTCTTTAATTCACTTTCATCTTTGCAATTAACTAAAGTAATATTTATATCTAAATTTTCTTTTAATTCCTCTATTAAACTGTTAGTTATTTTATTAGAAATAGGATCCTCTATTGATATAATTTTTAAATCCTTTCTTTCTTTTTTATATTCACTTTTATCTAAAAATTCTTTTGCTCTTTGTAAATTTCTATTTAAATTAAAATAATTTTTTCCATAACTTATATCATCATTTTGTGCTATATTATTTGGCACATAGGCAACCGCTGGCACTGCTTTCCCATATAATATCTTTGAACACATTTCTTCTCTACTAATACAGCTATCTATGGCCCTTCTTAAGTTTAGGTCCATATAATCTTTTTTATTAAATATTATACTCCCTGTTTCTAAAGATAGCTTTTTAGATATTAATCCTTCTTTATTTAAATCATTAATTTCAGCTATAGGAGGATCAATAAACAAATCTAGTTTGGAAGTTTTTAAATATGCTAATGCTTCTTCACTACTTTGTATGGATTTAAGTACTATTCTATTAATTTTTATATTTTCTTTATCCCAGTATTTATTGTTTTTATTGATTGTTATTTGATCCTTTTCTATTTTACTTATATAAAATGCACCTGTACATGATATTTCATTGAAATTTTCTTTATAGTTTTTAGTTTTCTCATCTATTTTTCTTAATTTATATCTAGGCTTAGAAAGAGTACTTAAAAAATTTGTATCTTTATTATTTAGCCTTATTTCTAATATATTATTTTCTTTAGCTTTTATAGCTATGTTATCTAAATTTCCATTAGTTAAATAATCTTTAACTCCATATACTGAATTTAATTCATTAAATTTTATGTCATTTTCCTTACAATATATGAGCATATCTTTAAAAAATTTTTCAAAATCTCTGGCTACTATTTTTTTACCATTACTCCAAAATAAATTATCCTTAATATAAAATTTATAATCTATACCATCTTTGCTTATTTCCCATTTTTCTGACAATTCTGGAACAATATTATTATTTTTATCTAATCCTACTAGCCCATCAAATAAACTTAATAATAAATCCCCTTCCCTTTGTGAATCTTCTTCTAGCATAATTAAATCCTTAGGCATAGCTTCTATGTTATATATTAAGTAATCTCTTACCCCTTCATCTGAGGTAACTTCTTTATTTTTTTCCACACAACCACTTAAAAAAATTAATGTAAAACTTAATAAAAAACATATAATCTTTTTCATTTTATCCCCCCTGCTTTAAAGAATTATATACTATATTTAATTATTTACACTTATGGGTTAAAATAAACAATATTTTAAAACTTTACATATATTTAAATTATTTTTCACATAAAAAATCCCCACATTTTTATGCGGGGATTTTTTATTTTAATATTTACATTTTGTTTGCTTCTTCACTTACTAATTTATTTACTATTTGAGGATTAGCTTTTCCCTTTGTTTCTTTCATTACAAGACCTACAAGGAATCCTAAGGCTCTTTTCTTTCCATTTTTAAAATCTTCTATAGATTGTGGATTATTCTCTATAATCTTTTTAACTACTTCTAATATAGCACCTTCATCATTATTTTGAACTAATCCTTTTTCTTCAACTATATCTTTAGGGTTTTTACCTGACTTAAACATATCATCCAATACTTTTTTACCTATATTATTAGATATAGTTCCAGCATTTATTAATTTAATTAATTCAGATAATTGTTCTGGATTAAACTTCAAATCTTTAACTTCCATAGCTTTTTCATTCATAAGTCTTGAAATATCACCCATTAACCAGTTGGAAGCAGCTTTTGCATCTTCACTCTTTAGGGCAGTTTCTTCGAAAAATTTAGCCATATCCATTGTTAAAGTTAATACCATAGCATCGTATTTAGGTATTCCAAATTGATTTACAAACCTTTCAGCCTTTTCATGTGGCAACTCTGGTATAGTTTTTCTTACTTCTTCTATCCATTCATCTGAAATATTTAATGTAACTAAATCTCCTTCTGGGAAGTATCTATAATCATTAGCCCTTTCTTTACTTCTCATAAGCACTGTAACAGAATTAGCTTCATCCCATCTTCTTGTTTCCTGCTCCAAGATTTCTCCTTTTGTTACAGCCTCTACATGCCTATCATACTCATATGAGAGAGCCTTTTCTAAAGCTTTAAAAGAATTCATATTTTTTATTTCTGATCTTACTCCAAATTTTTCACTACCTATAGGCCTTACAGATATATTACCGTCACATCTTAAGGAACCTTGCTCCATTTTACAATCTGACACTTCTATTGAAGATAGTATACTCTTTAATTTTTCTAAATATTTTGTAGCTTCTTCTGGAGTTCTTATATCTGGTTTTGATACTATTTCTATTAGTGGTACTCCTGCTCTATTGTAGTCTACCAATGTTCCTGCATTAGTATGAAGTAATTTTCCCGCATCTTCTTCCATATGTATTCTTTCTATACCTATTTTTTTCTTTTCACCATTTTCTAAATCTATTTCAATATATCCATCTCTACATATTGGAACTTCATCTTGAGTTATTTGATAATTTTTAGGACAATCTGGATAAAAATAATTTTTTCTATCCATTCTACAAACTTTGTTTATAGAACAATTTAAAGCTAAACCTGCTTTAATTCCATACTCCACTACCCTTTTGTTTAATTGAGGTAGGGAACCTGGTAACCCTAAACATATTGGACAAACATGAGTATTAGGTTGGCCACCAAATTCTGTAGTGCATCCACAATATATTTTAGTATTTGTTGAAAGCTCAGTATGAACTTCCAATCCTATAACTGCTTCAAAATCCATCTATGTTTTTCACTCCTTTTTTCTAATTAAATAACTATATACTTAAAACTCCGCCCTCATTTTATGAAAATCTGCTGATTGTTCATAACTATATGCTAAATTAAATAATACATCTTCTTTAAAATAATCTGATATAATTTGAAGTCCCACCGGAAGTCCATCTACCATACCACATGGTAATGATATAGCTGGTACTCCTGCTACACTTATTGGAACAGTATATATATCTGAAAGATACATTGCCATTACATCATCTTTCTTTTCTCCTACTTTAAATGCTGTAGTTGGAGATGTTGGTGATACTATAGCATCAAATTCTTTAAATACTCTTTGAAAATCATCTTTTATAAGCTTTCTTACCTTTAATGCTTTTTTGTAATAAGCATCATAGTATCCTGCTGATAATACATAAGTTCCAAGCATTATTCTTCTCTTAACTTCATCACCAAAGCCTTCACTTCTAGATTTTAAATATATATCCTGAGCATCTTTAAAGTTTTTTGCTCTGTATCCATATCTTATACCATCAAATCTAGCTAAATTTGATGAAGCTTCTGCACTAGATATTATGTAATAAGCTGATAGAGCATAATCCATTAGTGGTAGAGAACATGGTTTAACCTCTGCTCCATTTTCCTCTAATACCTTTATGGATTCTTCTACAGATTTTCTTACCTTTTCATCTAATCCTTCTCCAAAAAACTCCTTTGGAATACCAATCTTTTTACCTTTTATATCTTTAGTTAAGCTTTTTTTATAATCTGGTACTTCCTTATCTACTGTTGTAAAATCCTTTTTATCTAATCCTGCTATAGTTGATGTGAGTAATGCACAATCTTCTACATCTTTTCCCATTGGACCTACTTGATCTAATGTAGAACCAAAAGCTACAACCCCTGATCTTGATATTCTTCCATATGTAGGTTTTAAACCAACTATTCCACAAAAGGATGCAGGTTGTCTTACAGAACCACCAGTATCTGTTCCTAATGATAAAGTAGCTTCACATCCTGCTACCGCCACTGCAGATCCACCTGAAGATCCACCCGGTACTCTTTCTAAATCCCATGGATTTTTGGCTAATTTAAATGCACTATTTTCTGTAGATGATCCCATAGCAAACTCATCCATGTTTAATTTACCAAGGATTATTCCATCTTCTTTTTTTATTTTTTCTGTTACGTGAGCATCATAAGGTGAAGTATATCCTTGTAATATTTTAGATGCACAAGTATTTTGCATTCCTTTTACGTTTATGTTATCTTTTATACCTACTGGTATACCTGATAAAGCTTTTAACTCTTCATTTTTTTCTATTTTTCCATCAATTTCTTTAGCTTTTTTTATAGCTTCTTCTTCTGATACATATAAGTATGCTCCTAGATTGTTATCCACTAAATTTATTTTATCTAAAAAAGCTTTTGTGATCTCTTCTGCTTTAACTTCTTTATTTGAAAGCATCCCCTTTAATTGATGTGCTGTTAATTTAGTTAAATCCATTTTCTTTCCTCCTTTTTCCAGAAAACAAAAGAAATATTAATCTATAACTTTAGGAACAATTACATATTCCTCTAAGCTTTCTGGTGCATTATCTATAACTTCTTTTAATTCCATAGACTTTTCTACATTATCTTCTCTATATTTGTTTTCAATATAATATGGATTTACTACTATATCCACATCATCAGTATTTAATTCATCTAATTTTTCCATATAGTTTAATATTTTGTTTAAATCATTTACAAAATTGTCCTTTTCTTCTTCTTTAAACTCTAACCTTGCAAGCTCTGCTACATATTCTACATCCTTTTTTGAAACTGACATTTTATCCCTCACTTCCTTATATAAACATTATTTTTTTACCTTATGAAGGCTAATATTTTTATTTTACCACAAATATATATTTTTTACATAGAAATAAAAAAAACTACCTGTAAAAATTAGGTAGTTTCTTTATTATATTATATAGCCTCCCCAAATGCTTCTTCTTTAATCACTTTTTCTTCAGAAATACTTTCTTTTCTAAATAACTTATCTATAACTATAGCTATAGCTCCATCCCCACATACATTTGTAGCTGTTCCAAAGCTATCTTGTGCAAAATGTATAGCTATCATTAATCCTTGTTGTACTGGATTAAACATAAGCATATCCTTTAATAATCCTAAAGTGGCATATACACCACCACCAGGTATACCTGGTGCTGCTACCATAGTAACCCCTAACATAAATATATACGGTATCATCATAGCCGCTGTTGGTGCTTGCCCTGACATAAGCATTATCCCCATAGCTCCTAATACTAAAGTTATAGTATCTCCTGCTAAATGTATTGTTGCACATAAAGGTATTACAAAATCAACTACATCATCTGATAAACCATTTTTCTTAGCACATTGTAAATTTACAGGTATAGATGCTGCTGAAGATTGAGTCCCTAAAGCCATCATATATCCTGGTATCATATTTCTTATAGCCTTAACTGGATTTTTTCTTGAAACAGCATATGCTATAGAATATTGTAATACTATGTAAGCTATTTGAAGTGGTATTATTATCAAATATACTGATGAAAATGTCTTTAATGTTTGGATTATTTCTCCAGAAGCTGTTAGTTTTGAAAATATACCTGCTATATGAATAGGAACTAATGGTATTATTACATTTTTAACTATTATTTCAACTATTCCTTTAAAATCCTTTGTAACTTCTAAAAGATTTTTTCCTTTTATATAAGGAATACAAATTCCTAAGACAAAGGCAAGTACTAAAGCTGACATTACCCCCATAATAGGTGGTATATCTACTTTAAAAAACGGTTCTAAATATACATTTGATTTGAACACATTGCCACTATTTTTAATTAGTTTTGGCAGTATAGATTGTCCTAATAAAAACGCAGCCATTCCTGCTATTATAGTAGATAGATAAGAAAATAATACAGTGATTCCCAATAGCTTTCCTGATCCTTTTCCTAAATCTGCAATCCCTGGCGCTACAAAACCTATTATAATTAATGGTATAGAGAAATTAAGAAATCCTCCAAATAGACCTGAAAATGTATTTAAAGCCCTAACAACATGATACATGCCTAAGGTCTTAGATATCACCCCTATTAAAATACCAAATATAATTCCTAAAACTAATTTAGTTAAAAGACCTAATTTTTTCATTTTACTCCCCCCTTAACTTCGATGTATCTGTGTTGTATACACATGTTTTTTATTTGAATACAAATTTATGATAACACTTGCTTTTATTTTTGTCAATAATTTTTGTATTTAAATTTTATACAAATGTGTTTATTTTAAACACATAAATATTTTATCTTTTTTATTTAAAGCAGATTAATCTATAAAATTTAAAAATATACAAATTATTTAATTTAAAATAAATTTATCAACAACAC
>NZ_BAAAAP010000040.1:0-15019 GCF_054768215.1 Clostridium sp. CTA-1 | reverse complement strand
GTGCTAATACTGTTGTAATAGCTGCTGTTAATGTTGTCTTACCGTGGTCTACGTGACCTATTGTTCCTATGTTTACATGAGGCTTGCTTCTTTCAAATTTTGCTTTTGCCATTTTTATTTCCTCCTTTTTTGTGTTTATATATTTATTATATTATTTTCTTTCTCCAATTACTTTATCTTGAATGCTCTTTGGAACTTCTTCATAATGATCAAATTGCATTACATAATTTCCTCTACCTTGAGTCTTAGATCTTAATGTAGTAGCATATCCAAACATTTCTGAAAGTGGTACGAAGGCTCTTATTACTTCTGCACCTGCTCTTGGAGTCATTCCTTCTATTCTACCTCTTCTTGAGTTGATGTCACCTATTACATCACCCATATATTCTTCTGGTACAACTACTTCAACTTTCATTGAAGGTTCTAATAATACAGCGTCTGCTTTTGACATAGCATTCTTAAATGCCATAGAACCTGCAATTTTGAAGGCCATTTCTGATGAGTCAACATCATGGTATGATCCATCAAATAATTTAACTTTAAAGTTAATAACAGGATATCCTGCAATTATACCGCTTTGTGAAGCTTCTTGAATACCATTGTCAATTGCTGGAATGTATTCTTTTGGTATTGATCCACCAACAACAGCATTTTGGAATTCATATTCTCCTTCAGTTGGCATCATTTCAATCCAACAATGTCCGTATTGTCCACGTCCACCTGATTGTCTTATAAACTTACCTTCAGCTTTAACATGCTTTTTGATAGTTTCTTTATAAGCAACTTGTGGTTGACCTACATTACATTCAACTTTAAATTCCCTTATAAGTCTATCAACAATTATTTCAAGGTGAAGTTCTCCCATACCAGCTATAATTGTTTGACCTGTTTCTTGGTTTGTATATGTTCTAAATGTTGGATCTTCTTCTGCAAGTTTTGCTAAAGCTATTCCCATCTTTTCTTGACCAGCTTTTGTTTTTGGTTCTATTGATACATCTATAACTGGTTCTGGGAATTCCATATTTTCAAGTATAATTGGGTTTGCATCATCACAAAGTGTATCTCCTGTAGTTGTATCTTTAAGACCAACTATAGCTCCTAATTCTCCAGCCTTTAATTCTTCAACGTCTTCTCTGTGATTAGCATGCATTTTTACTAATCTTCCTATTCTTTCTCTCTTACCCTTGTTAGAGTTAAATACATATGTACCACTCTTCATTGTACCAGAGTAAATTCTAGTAAATGCTAACTTACCAATGAATGGATCTGTGGCTATTTTAAATGCTAATGCTGCTAGTGGAGCTTTTGCATCTGCTGGTCTTGTCATTTCTTCACCTGTTGTAGGTTCTGTTCCTTTAACGTCTTCTATATCTAATGGTGAAGGCATGAATTCAATTATAGCATCTAATAATAATTGAACACCTTTATTTTTATAAGCTGATCCACAAAGAACTGGTACTATTTTGTTTGCTAAAACACCTTTTCTTAAAGCTACTTTTATTTCTTCTACAGAAATCTCTTCACCTTCTAAGTATTTCATCATTATGTCTTCATCTACTTCTGCAACAGCCTCTAATAACATTGTTCTGTATTCTTCAGCCATTTCTTTCATATCTTCTGGAATTTCTGTTTCATCCATTACAGTTCCTAAATCGTCTTTGTAAATAATAGCATCATTTTTTACAAGATCTATAATTCCAGAAAATGAATCTTCTGCACCTATTGGTAATTGAAGTGGCACTGCATTTGCATGTAATCTTTCTCTTAGCGTTCCTACAGACATTAAGAAGTCTGCCCCTAATTTATCCATTTTATTTATAAATACCATTCTTGGTACTTTATAGTTATCCGCCTGTCTCCACACTGTTTCTGTTTGTGGTTCAACACCACTTTTAGCATCTAATATTGTTACTGCACCGTCTAATACTCTTAAAGATCTTTCAACTTCAACTGTAAAATCTACGTGTCCTGGTGTATCTATTATATTTACTTGATGGTCTTTCCAAAAACAAGTTGTTGCTGCAGATGTAATTGTTATACCTCTTTCTTGTTCTTGTTCCATCCAGTCCATTGTAGCTGCACCCTCATGAGTTTCACCTATTTTATGAGTTTTTCCTGTATAGAATAATATACGTTCTGTTGCTGTAGTTTTTCCTGCATCTATATGGGCCATAATTCCGATATTACGAAATTTTGCCAATGGATATTCTTTGTTCGCCAATTGCTTTTCCTCCCATCGTTTCGAAATTCAAATTTGACAAAACTGTTTTGGCACAGCCAAAACAGTTTTGTATTAGTATCTGTAATGTGCGAAAGCTTTGTTTGCTTCTGCCATTTTGTGTGTGTCTTCTCTTTTCTTAACAGCTGCTCCAGTATTATTAGATGCGTCTAACAATTCTCCTGCTAGCCTTTCTCTCATGCTTCTTTCGCCTCTTTTTCTAGCGGCAATTAGCATCCATCTAATTCCTAAAGTCTGTCTTCTTTCTGGTCTAACTTCGATTGGAACTTGATATGTAGCTCCACCTATTCTTCTTGCTTTTACTTCAAGTAAAGGCATTATGTTGTTCATGGCAGTTTCAAAAACTTCCATTGCATCCTTACCTGATTTTTCTGCTATTATTTCAAAAGCATCGTAGCATATTTTTTGTGCTACTCCTCTTTTACCATCTAACATTATGCTGTTTATTAATTTTGTAACAACCTTACTGTTATATAATGGATCTGGTAATACATCTCTCTTTGCTATATGTCCTTTTCTTGGCACTTTTCTTCCCTCCTTAACATTAAGTTTAAGTTCATAGGTACTCGACATAACCTAGCCGTAAAGCGCTCTGAACTTCTGCAAATTAATATAAACTATATATCTATATAAACGCCGAAGACATAGCACTATCATTCTAAAAAATTACATCAAATACTGCGTACTATTTTTGCTTTGGTTTTTTAGCACCATATTTTGATCTGGATTGCATTCTGTTAGCTACTCCAGCTGCATCTAATGCCCCTCTTACGATATGGTATCTTACACCTGGTAAGTCCTTAACTCTTCCACCTCTTATAAGAACAACACTGTGCTCTTGTAAGTTGTGGCCTACTCCTGGTATGTAAGCTGTAACTTCATATCCATTTGTAAGTCTAATCCTAGCAACTTTTCTTAAGGCTGAGTTAGGTTTTTTAGGAGTTGTTGTTTTTACTACTGTACAAACTCCTCTTTTTTGTGGGCATTCTTTTAATGCTGGTGAGTCTGATGCTGATGCTATTGTCTTTCTGCCTTTTCTTACTAATTGGCTAATTGTTGGCATACGTGCACCTCCTTCATAATTAGATAAATAAATTATTCTATAAATATGCCAAATTGGCTACTTATTAGCTAATGTTTATTTCAGTAACGCCGCTGTGGCAGCACTTACATCAATACCACAAAGTCGTCCCAATTCTTTCATTGTATCAACCTTTATTATATCTATGGAATTCTCTTCAGCTAATTCTATAAGTGGTTTTATTAAACTTTCATCCGCATCCTTAGATACATACAAAGCTTTAACAGTATTGTTTTTCAAAGCCTTAACTGTTTGTTTAACCCCTACAACTTTATTGCCTTTAAGTCTGTCAATCATCGTTGACTTCCTCCCTAAATTCCATTAATAAGGAAACAAAGTATTAACTTTGCTTCCTATATTAAAACATATAACAGGTGTATTTTATCATTTTGAAAGTACAATGTCAATAAATTTATATATACTATACTTCTATTGAATCCATGGAATCTTCTTCAATATTTTCATCATCAGTATTTATTTGAATAGATCTATACCTTGTCATACCTGTACCTGCAGGTATCAATTTACCAATAATTACATTTTCTTTTAGGCCTAACAATGGATCAATTTTTCCTTTGATAGCAGCATCTGTAAGAACTCTTGTAGTTTCTTGGAATGATGCAGCCGAAAGGAATGAATCTGTAGCTAGTGCAGCTTTTGTTATTCCTAATAAAGCTATTCTACCCACTGCTGGTTCTCCACCTTTTTCTAATATTTCTCTATTGGCTTCTTCAAAATCAAAAACATCTATCATTGTTCCAGGTAATAATTCAGTATCTCCTGAATCTTCAATTTTTATTTTTCTTGTCATTTGTCTTATAACTACTTCAAGATGTTTATCGTTTATATCAACACCTTGTAGTCTATAAACTTTTTGAACTTCTGATAAAAGATAATTTTTAACTCCGTCAACACCTTTTATTCTTAAAATATCATGTGGATTTATTGAACCTTCTGTTATTTCATCTCCTGCTGATATAATATCTCCATTTTTAACTTTTATTCTAGAACCAAATGGAATATCATAGGAAACTTCTTCACCGTCATCAGTTACAACTATTATTGTTCTTTTTTTCTTAGTTTCTTCCATTTTTACTGTTCCTGATACTTCACTTACAATAGCCAATCCTTTAGGCTTTCTAGCTTCAAAAAGCTCTTCAACCCTTGGAAGACCTTGAGTTATATCAGCTCCAGCAACACCACCTGTATGGAATGTTCTCATTGTAAGCTGGGTTCCCGGTTCTCCTATACTTTGAGCAGCAACAATACCAACTGCTTCACCTATATGAATTTTTTGTGAAGTACCCATATTCATACCATAACATCTAGCACAAACACCATGTTTTGATTTACAAGTAAATACAGATCTTATTTTAACTTTTTTAATTCCTGCATCTGATACCTTCTTAGCTATATCTTCATTCATATATGTGTTTCTTTTTACTATTACTTCTCCTGTTGTAGGATGAATAATATCTTCTGAAGGATATCTGCCTGATAATCTTTCAACTAAAGGCTCTATTACTTCATTTCCTTCTTTTATTTCAGATACTTCATATCCTTCTTCTGTTCCACAATCTTCTTGCCTTACTATAACATCCTGTGAAACGTCAACAAGTCTTCTAGTTAAATATCCTGAGTCAGCTGTTTTTAAAGCTGTATCTGCGTTACCTTTTCTAGCACCGTGCGTTGATATAAAATACTCTAACACATCTAGACCTTCCCTAAAAGAAGCTTTGATTGGTAACTCTAGAATTTTACCTGATGGATTAGCCATAAGCCCTCTCATACCTGCTAATTGCTTTATCTGACTTTTAGAACCTCTGGCTCCTGAATCAGCCATCATATATATAGGATTAAAACTATCCAAACTTTCCATAAGAGCATTAGCTACATCCTCTGTTGTTTTAGTCCAAAGGTCAATAACTTTTTCATATCTTTCTTCTTCAGATATAAACCCTCTACGATACATTTTTTGTATTTTTTCTACTTGTTTTTCTGTATTTTCAAGTAGTTCTCTCTTAGACTCTGGCACTACCATATCTGAAGTAGAAATAGTAATAGCTCCTATAGTAGAATAATGATATCCTTTTGCTTTAATTTTATCTAACATTATAGAAGTTTTTGTTGCACCATGTTTCATATAACATTTGGTAATTATCCCACCTAATGTCTTTTTAGATACAAGAAAATCTACTTCTAATTTTAATTTGTTTTCAGGTATTGTTCTATCAATATATCCTAAATCCTGTGGTATAGATTCATTAAATATAATTTTTCCTGGCGTTGTTTCTATTATTCCTTCAATAGTTTCTCCGTCTATAACTTTCTTTAATCTTACTTTTATTTTAGCATGTATATCAACCGCTTTGCATTGATATGCCATAAGTACTTCTTCTGGACAAGAAAATACTTTTCCTTCACCTTTTACTCCATCTTTATCCATTGTTAAGTAATAAGAACCTAAAACCATATCTTGTGTAGGTACAGACACTGGTTTACCATCAGATGGTTTTAATATATTATGTGCTGCTAGCATTAGGAATCTTGCCTCTGCTTGAGCTTCAACTGATAAAGGTACGTGAACAGCCATTTGGTCTCCATCGAAGTCTGCATTATAAGCTGTACATACAAGTGGATGAAGTTTAATTGCTCTTCCTTCTACTAATACAGGTTGAAAAGCTTGAATTCCTAATCTGTGAAGAGTAGGGGCACGGTTTAATAATACTGGATGATCAGAAATAACTTCTTCTAATACATCCCAAACTTGAGGTTGAACTCTTTCTACCATTCTCTTAGCGCTTTTTATGTTATGTGCTAACCCATTTTGAACAAGTTTTTTCATAACAAATGGTTTAAATAATTCAAGAGCCATTTCTTTTGGTAAACCACATTGGTACATTTTCAATTCTGGTCCTACAACTATAACTGAACGGCCTGAATAGTCAACACGCTTTCCTAGTAAGTTTTGTCTAAATCTACCTTGTTTACCCTTTAACATATCTGATAATGATTTAAGAGGTCTATTTCCTGGTCCTGTTACTGGTCTCCCTCTTCTACCATTATCTATTAGAGCATCCACTGCTTCTTGAAGCATTCTTTTTTCATTTCTTACAATTATGTCTGGAGCTCCTAAGTCTAACAATTTTTTTAATCTGTTATTTCTATTTATAACTCTTCTATACAAATCATTTAAATCAGATGTAGCGAATCTTCCTCCATCTAATTGAACCATTGGTCTTAAATCAGGTGGAATTACTGGTATAACATCTATAACCATCCAATCAGGTCTATTTCCTGATTTTCTAAAGGATTCTACTACCTCTAACCTTCTTATTATTCTTATTTTCTTTTGTCCTGTACTTGTTTTTAACTCTTCTTTAAGTTCAATAGATGATTGTTCTAAATCTATTTCGTCTAAAAGAGTCTTTACAGCTTCTGCACCCATTGCTGCGACAAAGCTGTCATCTCCATATTTGTCTATAGATTCCCTATACTCTTTTTCATTTAATAATTGTTTCTTTAAAAGAGGTGTTTCTTTTGGATCTAATACTACATACGAAGCAAAGTATAAAACTTTTTCTAAAGCTCTTGGAGACATATCTAATATTAATCCCATTCTTGATGGAATCCCTTTGAAATACCATATATGAGATACAGGGGCAGCAAGTTCTATATGCCCCATTCTCTCACGTCTTACTTTGGCCTTAGTAACCTCTACTCCGCATCTATCACAAACTATGCCCTTATATCTTATCCTTTTGTATTTACCACAATGGCATTCCCAATCCTTCATAGGACCAAAAATTCTTTCACAGAACAAACCATCTCTTTCTGGTTTTAGTGTTCTATAATTTATAGTCTCTGGCTTTTTAACTTCACCTCTTGACCACTCTCTTATCTTTTCTGGTGAAGCTAAACCTATTTGTAAAGCATCAAAATTATTTAACTCAAACAAGGGTATATCCTCCCTTCAAATTAATGTTCATCACCAAAATCATCTAAATCTAAGTCATCTAATGATAACTCTTCTAAATCTGGTTCTACGTCCTCTTCTCTTAAGTCATCATATTCATCACTATCTTCTTTTCCTTTTTCTTCTTCTTTTTCTTCTTTCTCTTCTGGTTGATTTTCTGTACCTTCTATATTTACTTCTAATTCGTCTGCATCTTCATCCACAGATTCCTTTAATTTTATTTCCTGATTATCATCATTCAATACCTTAACATCTAAACATAATGCTTGTAATTCTTTTATTAAAACTTTGAAAGATTCAGGAACTCCAGGTTCTGGAATATTTTCTCCCTTTACTATAGCTTCATAAGTCTTAACTCTTCCAACTACATCATCTGATTTAACTGTTAATATTTCTTGAAGGGTATGGGCCGCTCCATAAGCTTCTAAAGCCCAAACTTCCATCTCACCAAATCTTTGTCCTCCAAACTGAGCTTTACCTCCAAGAGGTTGTTGAGTTACTAGTGAGTATGGGCCTGTAGATCTAGCATGTATTTTATCATCAACTAAATGAGCTAGTTTTAAAATATACATATATCCTACTGTTACTCTATTATCAAATGGTTCTCCTGTTCTTCCATCATACAAAACAGTTTTTCCATCCTCAGAATAACCAGCTTTTCTTAAACAATCTACTATATCAGATTCTATTGCCCCGTCGAAAACCGGTGTAGCTATATGCCAGCCTAGTTTACTAGCAGCTAACCCTAAATGTACTTCTAATACCTGACCTATATTCATACGTGATGGTACCCCTAAAGGATTTAAGCATATTTGAAGTGGTCTTCCATCTGGTAAGAATGGCATATCTTCTTCTGGTAAAACTCTAGAGATAACCCCTTTATTACCATGTCTTCCTGCCATCTTATCTCCCACAGATATTTTTCTCTTTTGAGCTATATAGCATCTAACTAATTTATTAACTCCTGGTGGTAATTCATCACCATTTTCTCTTGTAAATATTTTAACATCAACTATAATTCCTGCTTCTCCATGTGGAACTCTAAGTGATGTATCTCTAACTTCTCTTGCTTTTTCTCCAAATATAGCACGAAGTAATCTTTCTTCAGCTGTTAGTTCAGTTTCTCCCTTTGGAGTAACTTTACCTACTAATATATCTCCAGATCTAACTTCAGCACCAATTCTAATGATGCCTCTTTCATCTATATCTTTAAGCGCTTCTTCTCCTACATTAGGTATATCTCTTGTTATCTCTTCTGGTCCTAGTTTTGTATCCCTAGCTTCTGCTTCATATTCTTCTATGTGTATAGATGTAAACACATCTTCTTTTACTAATTGCTCTGAAATTAACATGGCATCTTCGTAATTGTATCCTTCCCATGTTATAAAGCCCATAAGAATATTTTTACCAAGGGCTATTTCTCCAAGATCTGTAGAAGGTCCATCTGCTAATAGAGTTTCCTTAGCTACTACTTCACCTTTAGAAACAATCGGTCTTTGATTTATGCATGTTCCTTGGTTAGATCTTTTGAATTTTAATAATTTATATTTATCTATTCCTCCATCGCTATCTCTTCTTACTCTTATTTCATCTGCTGAAACATATACTACTGTCCCTGCATTTTTAGCCTTTGGAAGAACCCCTGAATCCGTTGCAGCTTTATATTCTATACCTGTTCCAACTATTGGAGCCTGTGGCTTTAATAGTGGTACTGCTTGACGTTGCATGTTTGATCCCATAAGTGCACGGCTGGCATCATCATTTTCAAGGAATGGTATCATTGCAGTTGCAACAGAAACCAATTGTCTTGGTGATATATCCATATACTCAACTTCGCTAACTGGAACAACTAAAACTTCTTCTTTAGCTCTAACTGTAACTTTATCATCTAAAAAATATCCCTTTTCATCAATTGGCTCATCTGATCTAGCTATTACATATAAATCTTCTTCATCTGCTGTCATATATACTATGTCATTTGTAGCCCTTTTATTTTTAGGATCTATTCTTCTATATGGTGTTTCTATAAATCCATATTCATTAACCTTAGCAAAAGTAGCTAAAGAATTTATAAGCCCTATGTTTGGTCCTTCTGGAGTTTCTATAGGACACATTCTTCCATAATGTGAATGGTGAACGTCTCTTACTTCAAAACCGGCCCTTTCTCTTGAAAGTCCTCCTGGTCCTAAAGCTGATAACCTTCTTTTATGTGTTAATTCTGATAGAGGGTTTGTTTGATCCATAAATTGTGATAATTGTGAACTACCAAAAAATTCTTTAATGGACGCTGCTACAGGTCTAATATTTATTAGAGCTTGAGGAGTTATTACTTCTTGATCTTGAATTGTCATTCTTTCTTTAACAACTCTTTCCATTCTAGATAAACCAATTCTAAATTGATTTTGTAATAATTCTCCTACTGATCTTAATCTTCTATTTCCTAAATGATCTATATCGTCTTTATAACCAATATCATAACTTAATCCTAATTCATAATTTATGGTAGCATATATATCTTCTCTTATAATATGTTTAGGAATTAATCTATATATATTCTTTCTTATTTCTTCTTTTATACTTTCTTCATCAGCATAATTATCTAGTATTTCTTTTAAAACAGGATAGAATACATATTCTTTAATATTTAAATCACTTATATCAAATGAAACCAAACTATGTATGTCTACAAAGTGATTGCCAATTACTTTAAATGACTTATCATCTATTTTTATATATACTTCGTTAATACCACAGTTCTGTATTTCAATAGCCTTATCTTTATCTATTTTTTCACCTTTTTGTACTAAGATTTCTCCTGTTTGTGGATTAACTATATCTTGATCTGCAATTTGATTTGTTATTCTTAGATGGATTGCTAATTTCTTATTAAATTTATATCTTCCAACTCTTGATAAATCATATCTTTTAGCATCGAAGAATAAAGATTCAATTAAAGATTCTGCACTATCCACAGTAGGTGGTTCACCTGGTCTTAATCTTTTATATATTTCAAGTAAAGCTTCTTCTCTAGTCTTTGTATTATCTTTTTCTATTGTGGCTTTTAATCTTTCATCTTCTCCGAAAAATTCTATTATTTCAGCATCTGTTCCATAACCCAATGCTCTTGCTAATATAGTAATTGGTAATTTTCGTGTTTTGTCAATTCTTACATATATTATGTTATTTGAATCTGTTTCATATTCTAGCCATGCACCTCTGTTAGGTATAACTGTAGCTGAGAATAATTTACTTCCTGTTTTATCTACAGTCATGTCATAATAAACACCTGGTGATCTAACTAATTGGCTTACTATAACTCTTTCTGCACCGTTTATTATAAAAGTTCCTTGTTCTGTCATTAAAGGGAAATCTCCCATAAAAACTTCTTGTTCTTTTATTTCACCAGTTTCCTTATTTAGAAGTCTAACTTTTACTTTTAATGGCGCTGCATAAGTAGAATCTCTTTCTTTGCACTCTTCAACAGAGTATTTAATACTATCTAAATCTAGTTTGTAGCCTACAAATTCTAAATTTAGATTACCTGTATAATCTTGAATCGGGTTAATATCGTCAAAAACTTCTTGTAACCCTTCTTTTAAAAACCAATCATATGAGTCTAACTGAACTTCTATAAGATTTGGCATTTGCCCAACCTCTTTAAGCCTAGAAAAGCTCATACGAGTCCTTTTGCCAACTTGGACAGGATGTACCATATAATTTCACCCCTTGTATAAACTAAAATAACCAAAAACACCCTTTTAAAATTTAATTTAATATTGTGTTTTTGGATTTCACACATTATTATCAAATTAGTATAACCATATAAATACAATTAATACAATTCATTCATATTTGTTTGTATTTATACATAATCAATGCAATTCATTATATTATCATATTGCTTAAGCTTTGTCAATACTTATAAGTATACTAAAAAAGGGGTACTTACTTTAGTACCCCTCTATGTAGAGTAAAACTATTTTAATTCTACTTTTGCTCCAACTTCTTCTAACTTAGCTTTTATAGCTTCTCCATCTTCTTTAGATGTAGCTTCTTTTAATGTTTTAGGAGCTCCATCAACTAAAGCTTTAGCTTCTTTTAATCCTAAGCCTGTTACTTCTCTTACAGCTTTGATAACTTTGATTTTTTCTGAACCCGCCTCAGCTAATACTACGTCAAATTCAGTTTTTTCTTCAGCAGCTCCTGCTCCTGCAGCAGCTCCTGCTCCTGCTACAGCTACTGGTGCAGCTGCGCTTACTCCAAATTCTTCTTCACATGCTTCTACTAATTCGTTTAATTCTAAAACAGTCATTTCTTTTATAGCTTGAATGATTTCTTCTTTTTTCATTATTTAGGCACCTCCAAAATTTCTTTCTAATTTTCTTTTAGTTTATTTTAAGCTTCTTCTGATTCTTTCTTATCTTTAATAGCATTAATTAAATATGCAAAGTTTGATACTGGAGCTTTGAAACTTCCAAGTAGTTTTGCGATAAGAATATCTTTTGATGGTATTGATGCGATTTTTTTAATTTTATCTACATCATATAATTCTCCATCTATTATTCCACCTTTTAATTCTAGGTTCTTATTTTTCTTAGCGAAATCATTAAGAACTCTAGCTGGAGCTGTTACATCATCATAGCCAAAAGCTACTGAAACAGGTCCTTCTAATAAATCTACGCAACTTCCGTAGCCTAAATTTTTAGCAGCTATAGTTGATAAAGTATTTTTATAAACTTTATATTCAACACCTGCTTCTCTTAACTCTTTTCTTAACATAGTATCTTCTTCAACAGTTAAACCTTGATATTTAACAAATACTATAGCTTGAGCTTTCTCCATTTTCTCTTGTATTTCTTTAACTTTAGCTTCTTTTATTTGTCTATTCTTTCCCACTGTGTGTCCACCTCCTCACAGTTTACCGTGATTTATAATAATAAAGGTCTCTCCGTAAGACAGAGAGACCCAATATACTTTATATCGGACTCCTAGGTAGGTTTAGCTTTCACTAATTATGTAAAACACCCACTGTCTACGGAGATATATTTCATTTTTACAACTTCAATCAGTATATCAACAAACCATTGTTTTGTCAATATTATTCTAATACTTTACCTGGGTTAATTTTTATTCCTGGTCCCATAGTACTTGATATAGCAACTGATTTTATATATTGTCCTTTTGCTGCTGCTGGCTTAGCCTTTACAACAGCTTCCATTAATACATGGAAGTTATCTGATAATTTTCCTTCTCCAAAAGAAGATTTTCCTATTGGAACGTGAATTATAGCAGTTTTATCTACTCTATATTCAACTTTACCTGCTTTGATATCTGCTATAGCTTTAGCAACATCAAATGTTACTGTACCTGATTTTGGATTTGGCATTAAGCCTTTAGGTCCTAATACTCTTCCTAATCTTCCTACTACTCCCATCATATCTGGTGTAGCAACAACTACGTCAAAATCAAACCAGTTTTCTTTTTGTATTTTTTCTACTAATTCTTCTGCTCCAACAAAGTCAGCTCCTGCTTCTTGTGCTTCATTAACTTTATCACCTTTAGCAAAAACTAAAACTCTAACTTTCTTACCAGTTCCATGAGGAAGTACAACAGCTCCTCTAACTTGTTGGTCTGCATGTCTTGGATCTACTCCAAGTCTAACAGCTAATTCTACAGTTTCATCAAATTTAGCTTTTGATGTTTTTGTAACAAGCTCTATCGCTTCTTGAACTGTATATAATGTGTTTTTATCAACTAATTTTACACTTTCAGTGTATTTTTTTCCCATTCTAATTCCTCCTTTGTGGTATTAACGGTATATACCTCCCACTATTTTAGTAGTTATTATTCTTCTACAGTTATGCCCATGCTTCTAGCTGTTCCAGCTATCATACTCATAGCTGTTTCTATAGATCCTGCATTTAAATCAGGCATTTTTGTTTCTGCTATTTCCCTAACTTGGTCTTTTGTAACCTTAGCTACTTTAGTTTTATTAGGAACACCAGATCCACTGTCTATTCCAGCTGCTTTCTTTAATAATACAGCTGCTGGTGGAGTCTTTAGTATAAAACTAAAAGATCTGTCCTGATATACAGTAATAACTACAGGAATTATTAATCCTGCTTGGTTAGCAGTTTTAGCATTAAATTCTTTACAGAATCCCATAATGTTAACACCGTGTTGTCCTAAAGCTGGACCTACTGGTGGTGCTGGACTTGCCTTTCCTGCTGGAAGTTGAAGTTTTATCATTCCTACTACTTTTTTAGCCATATTTTACACCTCCTATATGTGGTTATACGGATTAAAATCCTCCCACTAATTAAAACAATTGTCTTAATAGCTAATCAAGTTTTTCTATCTGATTAAAATCAAGTTCAACAGGGGTTTCCCTGCCAAACATATTAACTAAAGCTTTTATTTTGCCTTTTTCTACATTGATTTCCTGTATAGTCGCTGGGAATCCTTCTAAAGGTCCTGATACTACCTTAACATTTTCTCCAACCTCAACATCTACCTCTGGTTGTTTTTCTTTTATTCCCATAGACAATACTTCTTCTTCTGTAAGAGGCACTGGTTTAGATCCTGGACCTACAAATCCTGTTACCCCTCTAGTATTTCTAACTATGTACCATGAATCATCTGTCATTAACATTTTAACTAATACATACCCTGGAAAAGTTTTCTTTAATGTTATCTTCTTTTTACCATCTTTAACTTCAACCTGTTCTTCCATAGGAACTTGTATATCAAGAATCCAATGATGCAAATCTCTGTTATCTACAGTTTTCTGAAGATTAACTTTAACTTTATTTTCATATCCTGAATATGTATGAACCACATACCATTTCGCTTTTTCTTCTGACATAATTTCAGGGATTAGGATATCCCTATTTCCCTCCTTTTATTCACTTCTACAGCTTAAATATTAGCTTGAATAGGTTGTTGAATCCATAATCGAATACTCCAACAATAATCATATAAACAAAGCAAAACACCAATACAGTTTCGGTAGCTTTTTTTACATCTTTTTTAGGAGCCCATGTTATTCTTTTAAATTCAAACTTTAAATCCTTAAAAAAACCTGACAAACCTTTTTTCTTAGCTGACGCGATATTATTTGTAGTTTTACTTGTGGCCATCTCACTCACATCCTTAAAAAATTATAAAGGACATCAAATCCGAAACAGATTATTTTGTTTCCTTATGAGCTGTATGTTTATGGCAATGTGGGCAGTATTTGTTCATTTCTAATCTATCTGGATCATTTTTCTTGTTTTTCATTGTATTATAATTTCTTTGTTTGCACTCTGTACAAGCTAGTGTTACTTTTACTCTCATGATCTACACCTCCTAGTACATAACCTATATGTGTAGGTTCTACTTCTTTTTATTTTTTGCATCACTTACTCACTTTATCATAACTAACGGTATATGTCAACGAATTTAATATTTTATACTATGGAGCATACACCATATTTTTACATATTCATAACTCTTAAAAGGACTAGGTCTAGAAACCCAGTCCCTATAATTTCAAATTATTCAGATATTGTTGTAACAACTCCTGAACCTACCGTTCTTCCACCTTCTCTGATAGCGAATCTTAAGTTTTCGTGCATTGCTACTGGTGTAATTAATTCTACTGCCATATCTATATGGTCTCCAGGCATTACCATTTCTACTCCTTCTGGTAAGTTGATTGATCCTGTAACGTCTGTTGTTC
>NZ_BAAAAP010000039.1:0-19421 GCF_054768215.1 Clostridium sp. CTA-1 | reverse complement strand
TAAGAGGACAAGTTATAATAACATTTTATAAGTAAAAGTTAATGAAATAATTTTATAATGATTAAATATTAATTAATTATGTTAAAATATATATATACTATATGATACCATAAACACAGCTTGCTATACAGAAATCTATATTATATTTATGGTACATTGGAGGAATATAATATGAATAGTTCTATAGAATTAATTTATACTGTAAAAAATGTAATGAAGACAGATTTTATAAAAGTACTTAAAAATGAAGCCATATCATCTGCCTTCAATAGAATGGCTAAACTTTATAAAGATGAAGTTCTTATAGTAGATGAAGATGACAATATTATAGGTATATTTACTAAAAATGACCTATATAAATTAGAAAATGAAGGTAAAAGATTTAGTGATAACTTAGAAAATTATATAAAAAGAGATGTAATAACAATTTCTGAAGAGAAATCAATTATTTCTGCAAGAAATATAATGGTTAAAAATAAGATAGAAAGATTACCTATAGTACATAATAGAAAAATAATAGGAATAGTACATTTAGACGATTTAAATAATGAATTATACACAAATGTAGAAGAATTATATGCTCTTCAGGATAGAATTTTAGAGAATATGCATGAGGCAGTATGTATAACAAATAACAAAGGTGTAGTAATATATTGGAATAAAAGTTCGGAAGACCTATATGGTGTGAAGAGACAGGAAATAATAGGAAAATATTTAGGGTCTTTTTTTCCAAATGCTTTAATATTAAAAGTTTTGAAAAAGCCTAGAAAAATAACTAATGTAAACAATGAGCCTTCTCCTGGAAAAACTGTTATATTAAGTGCTGTACCTATATTTAATAGTAAAAACAAATTGATAGCAGTGGCTTCTACAGATAGGGATATAACAGAGGTAATATCTTTATCTAAAGAACTTATGCAGGAAAAAAAGAAGGTGGAATTTTTTGAAAGTGCCTATAAAAAAGAAATAGCTTCAAATTATAGTTTTTCATCTATTATAGGTAAAAGTCAAAAGATAATAGAAAACATTGCTATAGCTAAAAAAGTAGCACCTACCTCTGCTAGCGTTCTTATTACAGGAGAAAGTGGAACGGGAAAAGAGGTTTTTGCAAAAGCTATACATAAAGCTAGTGGGAGAACTGGAAACTTTGTAGCTATAAACTGTAGTGCTATACCTGAAAATCTTTTTGAAAGTGAATTGTTTGGTTATGTGGGAGGAACTTTTACAGGTTCATTAAAAGAAGGGAAAATAGGTAAATTTGAATTTGCTAACAATGGTACTTTATTTTTAGATGAAATAGGGGACATGCCACTTAGTATGCAAGCAAAACTCTTAAGAGTTTTGCAGGATGGTGTGGTTTACAGAATAGGAAGTCAAAAGGGCACAAAGGTTAATTGTAGAATTTTAGCTGCAACAAATAGGGACTTACAATTTATGATAAAGGAAAATACCTTTAGGGAAGACCTATTTTATAGATTTGCAGTAGTGCATATAGAGTTACCTCCATTAAGAGAGAGAAGAGATGATATTAAAGATTTTATAGACTTATTTATAAACCAAATATCAGAAAAGGAAGGCATAAAGATAAATACAATAGATAAAGAGGTTTATGATATTTTATGTTCTTATAAATGGGAAGGGAATATAAGACAATTGAAAAATGTGGTAGAAAGGATGGTAGTTTTATCAACCAATGGAGAAGTAACAATATCTTCTGTTCCTAATCATATAGTGCAGGATGTAGAAGAAATTGAAGGGGAATCTCATCATAGATATGATTTAAATGAAGTAGTTAAAAATACAGAAAAAAAGATAATAAAGGAAGTAATGGAAATAGCTAAAGGGAATAAAAAGAAAGCAGCAGAAATACTTAATATAAAAAGAAGCACTTTATATTATAAATTAAACCAATATGATTTAATTTAAATTAAAAAAATTGATTTATCTGTATAATGTTAAAAAGTTTAAAGTATAATAAGTATAATAAATAAATATGGCTTTTTATATAACATATTGTTATTGACATATTTCTATTATTTATTGTTACAATAGTCAAAATATGATATTATAATAAATGGGAATTTCCTAAGGAGTGATAAAATGTCAAATTTATACAAGTTTTATCTTAAAATGCATATAGGTGCACCGAGTGTGCCCTGTGTTAAAGAGGGGGAATTTGTAGAAAGAGGGCAGGTTATAGCAGAGCCTAATGGATTGGGGGCTAGAATTCATAGTAGCGTATCTGGTAAGGTTTTCAAGATAACAGATAAGGAAGTATTAGTAGAAGCTTCAGAAAACCAAAGTGAAGATTTTGTTAAAATCAAAGAATGTGATAGCATTCTAGATACAGTGTATGAAGCTGGAATAGTAGGTGCAGGTGGGGCTGGTTTCCCAACTCATGTTAAATTAAAAGCGAATATACCTGAGGGGTACATAATAGCCAACTGTGCAGAGTGTGAACCAACCCTTCATCATAATGTATATTTAGCAGAAAATAATCCAGAACTTATAATAAAAGGTATAAAGTATGCTATGAAAGCTACTAATGCTAAAAAGGCTTATATAGGAATAAAAGGCAAACGTAAAAAAGCTATAGAAGTATTAAAGGAACATTTAAAGAATGAACAAAATATACAAATAAAGGAAGTTATAGATATATATCCTTCCGGAGAAGAAAGAGCTTTAATACATTTTATATTTGGTGAATGGTTAGCACCTACACAAATACCTATAGAGGCAAATTGTGTAGTTTTAAATGTAGAAACCCTAGCAAATATAACAAGAGCAGTAGAAGAGAGAAAACCGGTTATAGATAAAGATATAACCCTTATGGGAAAATTAAAAAAAGGTATAGGTCCTCATGTATTTTTGCAAGAGCATATAGGAAAGTCTATGAAAGATATGATAGAAACTTGCGGAGGTATAGATGGACAGTATGGAGAAATTATTATAGGAGGACCTCATACTGGGCTACCAGAGGATATAGAGAAATCTGTAATAACAAAGGTTTCTGGTGGAGCAACAGTAACCATGGAATTACCAGAATATAAAGGACCAGTGGGACTTTTAGTTTGTGCCTGTGCTGGAGATGAAGATAGGTTAAAGGATATAGCCAGCAAAATGAAATCAGAAGTAGTGGCTATAACTAAATGCAAAAATGTGGTGGAAGTTAGGGGCACTTATAAATGTAAAACTCCAGGTAAATGTCCAGGTCAAGCAGGTGCTGTTATGTATTTGAAAAGTAAAGGCGCAAAAAGGATAATAATAGCTAATTGTAGTGATTGTTCTAATACAGTTATGGGAATAGCTCCAAAAATGAAGTTGCCTGTTTATCACCAGACAGATCATGTACTTAGAACTGTAGATTATAAGTTAACAAGGAGACTTCCAAAAGAGAAGCTCCATAAATAAAATTATTTTTAAACTTAGGAGGTATATTATTATGTCAATGTCAGCAGAACATGCAGAAGAATTAAAAAATGAACCAGCAGTAGTTTGCTGTAGAACAGAGGAAGGAACAATATTATCTGCAGATAACTTAGAGGATCCAGATATATTCCCAGATATGATTGATTCTGGATTATTAACTATGCCAGAGGATCATTTAAAAGTAGGTCAAGTAATAGGAGCAAAATTATTAAAAACTATAGATTCATTAACACCATTAACTCCAGCTATAGTTGAAGGATATAAAGAAATTGGTGGAGAAGAAGACAAGAAAGAAGAAGCACCTAAAGCTGAAGAGGCTGTAGAAGTTTTAGAAGCACCAGAAGTTTATGAAGAAGGTTGCATGGCAGCTTCTGTGGAAGGTGGAGTACTTAAAATAAAAATAGAAGAAGGAAGAGGAATAGATATAGAACTTCCTCTATAAAAATTAAAAAACAAAGACTTTTATGCCTTTGTTTCAGGCTGTAGACAACCAGATAGTCTACAGCCTATTTTTATGCTAAAATATGGTGATAAAAATGATGGGAAAAAGAAATACTGCCGAAAGGCATCAAATAAAAATGACAAGTATAAATGAAAGAACTGTTTTTATTGATGGTACACATATCAAATCTAACGCTAATAACCATAAATGTAAAAGTGAAGCTATCGAAAAATCAGCAAAATTTTATGAAGAAGCATTAAATTAAATATATTAGAAATATTAAAAGGCTTATGAAAAATTTAACTTCTCATAAGCATTTTGTTTTCAATCTGATAAGGGGCTGTCGCATTAAAAAATTTACATACAATATATTGTTTTGCAAATTTAAAGTTAACACAATATATTGTAGGATTTATTCTTAGTGCGACGGCCCCTTATGTTTTTACTGTAAAAAAATAGCATTTATGAAGCGGAATTATAAATTTTAGAGATTAAGGAACTAATAAAATGGAAATTTAATATTAATATAGTATAGATTTAATAGTCTTTGGGAGGAAGTATAATGACTACATTTATACTTTATGGTACTGTAATTGTACTTTATTTAGTTTCTTTTTTTAAGGATAAAAGCAAAACAAAAAAAGCATTATTAATGGGTATAAAGTCTTTTGAAAATATAATGCCTCAATTTTTAACGATTATATTTATAGTAGGAATCATACTGACAATATTATCACCAGAGAGTATATCATCTATTATTGGTGAGAAATCTGGATTTATTGGAGTGATAATTGCAGCTATAATAGGTTCAGTGACATTAATACCTACATTTGTAGCCTTTCCCACAGCAGCATTATTATTGAAAAATGGTGCTGGATACACTCAAATTACAGCATTAATTTCTGCTTTTATGTTTGTTGGAATAGTAACTTTTTCTATGGAGGCAAAATTTATAGGTAAAAAGGCAACCTTTATTAGAAATATAGTTTACTTTTTTTATTCTATATTAAGTGCTTTTATTGTAGGAATACTTATGAGGTGATTTTATGAAATGGTTAAAAAGATATGTTTTTTTTATAATAATATTAATGCTAACTTTAATAATAACGTTAATTGATTTTAATAAAGGACAAAACATAAGTTTAATAGCACTGGACTCATTTAAACAGATGCTGGCGGTGCTGCCTCCTATAATGTTGTTATTGGGACTTTTAGACACTTGGGTTCCAAGACAAACTATGATAAAGTACATGGGAGATAATTCGGGAATTTTAGGAATAGTTCTTGCCATATTATTAGGAGCATTAGCAGCAGGACCTGTATATGCAGCTTTTCCTGTAACTGCTGTATTTATTAAAAAAGGGGCCAAATTTAGCAACATAATGATATTTATGGGAGCGTGGTGTGCTACAAAAATACCAACTTTCTTATTTGAGTTATCAGCACTTGGATATAAATATACTTTCAGTAGATTATTAGTGAATTTACCTAGTATTATAATTTTAGCATATTTAATAGAAGGTTTATTGAGTAAGAATGATTTAGAAAAAATATATAATAAATTTAAAGAATGAAGCATTAGATTTTGCTTCATTCTTTCAGGTTGTAGACAACCGGATAGTCTACAGCTTATTTTCATGCTAAAATAAATATAGTGATAAAGATGATAGGAAAAAGAAATACTGACGAAAGACACCAAATAAAGAAGAATATATAGAACAAGTAGAAGATATTAGACATACAAAAGGTAATAAAGAAATTTATTCTAAAAGAAGTCAAACTATAGAACGGGTATTTGCTGACGCAAAGGAATTTCATGGAATGATATATACACATCATAAGCCTTTTGTCTTCAATCTAAACAAAGGCTTTTATGCCTTTGTTTTTTTTATTATAAAATAAAATATATGCAAGAAAATTTATTTTAAAATCATAATAAAAGAAAACATATATTATGGTAAGTCTATAAAATTAATTTTATAGTAAGGATATAGCATTGAAAAGTTTGTTAAATTTTTATTTATAATACTTATAAGTACTATAAATTTTATTTATAGTATAATAGGCGGCTTATAGAATAATTTTATATATGCAGTTTTTAGTAGTAAAACTGTCATTTTGTTTTTATAATGAATATTGTAAAGAAAAAATACAGGGGGTAGTGACATGGAAAAAATGTACAAGTTTCCTTTAAAGATGCATGTAGGAGCACCAGATGTACCATGTGTTAAAGAAGGACAAGAAGTTAAAAGAGGAGAATGTATAGCTGAGCCTAATGGATTGGGAGCTAAAATACATACAAGTGTATCTGGTATAGTTGAGAAAATTACAGATGCAGAAATAATAATAAAAGCAGATGAAAATGGCTCAAAAGATTTTGTTAAAATCAAAGAATGTGACAATATTCTAGAAACTATTGCTGAAGCAGGTATAGTTGGAGCTGGTGGAGCTGGATTCCCAACACATATAAAATTAAAAGCAGATATACCAGATGGATACGTTATAGCAAACTGTGTAGAATGCGAACCAGCTTTGCATCATAATATAGCATTTATAGAAAAAGAGCCTGATACAATAATTAAAGGTTTAAGATATGCTATGAAAGCAACTAATGCTCCAAAGGGATACATAGCAATAAAAGGCAAGCATGAAAAGGCTATAAAAATATTAAAAGATCATTTAAAAGGAGCTTCTGATATAGAAGTAAAAGAGCTTCAAGATATATATCCAATGGGAGAAGAAAGAGCTATAATTCATGCTATATTAGGAAAATGGTTAGAACCAACTCAGCTTCCATTAGAAGCAAAGTGTGTTGTAATTAATGGAGAGACTTTAGCTAATATAACAAGAGCAGTAGAAGATAGAAAGCCTGTTATAGACAAAGATATAACAATAATAGGAAAATTAAAAACAGGTAATAAGCCTAATGTATTATTTGATGTAGCAGTAGGCACACCGATACATGATTTAATAGAAGAGTGTGGTGGAATAGATGGAGAATTTGGAGAAGTAGTAATAGGGGGACCATATACAGGCAAAGCTGGAGATATAAAAGAGTCTGTAGTGACTAAAATGTCAGGTGGAGCAATAGTTACAATACAACTACCAGAATACAAAGGACCATTAGGATTATTAGTATGTGCTTGTGGAGCAAATGAAGAAAGATTGAGAGATATAGCTTCTAAAATGAAAGCAGAAGTAGTAGGCGTTACTAAATGTAAGAATGTAGAAGAAATAAGAGGAGCAAATAAATGTAAAACTCCAGGGGATTGTCCGGGACAGGTTGCAGGAATAATGAAATTAAAGAAAGATGGAGCTAAAAGAATACTAATATCAAATTGTAGTGATTGTTCAAATACAGTTATGTGTTGCGCTCCAAACTTAGGAATCCCAGTATATCATCATACAGATCATGTATTTAGAACAATAGATCATACATTAACAAGAAGACTTCCTATAGATAAAAAATAAGTATATCTTATTGAATATATTGTAAGGAGATGGGTTAACATGTCAATGTCAGCAGAGCATGCAGAAGAGTTGAAAAATGAACCGGCAGTAGTTTGTTGTAGAACGGAAGAAGGCACTATATTGTCTGCAGACAACTTAGAAGATCCAAATATATTTCCAGATATGGTGGATTCAGGTTTATTAAATATACCAGGAGACTGTTTAAAGGTAGGAGAAGTAATAGGAGCTAAACTATTAAAAACTATAGATTCATTAACACCATTAATTAAAGATATAGTAGAAGGAGCTAAATCTTTAGATGGAGATGTAAGATCAAAATCCGAAATACAAATAGAATCACCAGAGGAAAAAGCCATCTTAAAAAATAATTTAAAAGCTGGAGATGTTATAAAAGTAGAAGATTTAGAAAATCCAATGCATTTTGAAAAACTTCAGGATTCTTTATTAATAAAATCAGATGAAAAGGTTTTAACTAGAGGGGAAGTAGTAGGTGCGAAATTAACTGAAGATGCTCCTGCTATATCGGGTGTAACAGCTTCTATGCTAGAGGGATTTGAAGAAAAAGCTTTAGAAATAACACAAGATTCTAAAGAAGTAGATTTTAATTCAGTTATTCCTTTGAATGGCAATAGGGGATTCTTAAGATTAAAAATAGAAGAAGGTACAGGTATTTATATAGAGATACCTTTTACACAAGTATAATTAATTAAATAAAATTATATTAAACAGGGAATTTTAATGATACAAAAATATCATTGAATTTCCCTGTTTATTTTTATATTAGAAATAGATATATTAATGTAAACAATGAGATGAATTACTTTGATTTAAATTTTTAATTAAATAGTTAAAATAAGAAAAGATATATAAAGGATAAACATGGCAAAAACTTATAAAAAGCTCATTACATTATGTAAAAAGTTTTTTAGATTTTTACTATAATATATAATTTTAAAGTTTAAATATTAAAAAAAATATAGAAAAAAGTTGCTGTTAATTAATTGTTTTATAAAATAAAACGAATAAATTTAAAAAATTTATATAAAAAAATAAAAATGTCAACTTTTTAAACACATATGTCAAAAAAATAACGAAAATATAAACCCAATATTTTCTTTTGAAATGAACAAAGATTATTTAAAAATTTAAAATAAAAATTAAAAGTGTCAAAAAAATAACATTGTTAAATGTAATATAACCGTTATAAGTTTTATTTATACACCTACAGCATAGCTATAACCTAGTTTTATAGAAGTTATTAATTTTTTTAACAAAGTTGGCATAGTTTATGCTTAAAATATAGGTGACAGTGATTTTGGAGGTGGGTTTATGGAGAAGTTATACAAATTCTCCCTTAAGATGCACGTAGGTGCACCAGATGTATCTTGTGTAAAAGAAGGACAAAAAGTGAAGAGAGGTGAATGCATAGCAGAGCCAAACGGACTTGGTGCTAAAATACATACTAGTGTATCCGGTGTAGTAGAAAAGATTACAGATAAGGAAATTATAATAAAAGCGGATGAGAATCAAACAAAAGAATTCGTTAAAATAAAAAAATGCGATAATTTAGTAGATACTGTATTTGAAGCAGGGATAGTCGGAGCCGGTGGAGCTGGATTTCCAACTCACATAAAGTTAAAGGCAGATAATAAAGATGGTTATATCATAGCAAATTGTGTAGAATGTGAACCAGCACTTCATCACAATATGAAAGTTATAGAAGAAACACCGGAATTAATAATAAATGGTATTAAGTATGCCATGAAAGCTACTAATTCAAAAAAAGGATACATAGCAATAAAAGCAAAACATGAAAAAGCAGTAAGAGTATTAGAAGAAGCATTAAAAAATATAAGTAATATAGAATTAAAATTGCTTAAAGATTTATACCCAATGGGTGAAGAAAGAGCTATAATCAATGCAATATTTGATAAATGGTTAGATGTAACTGAACTTCCTATAGCAGCAAAATGTATTGTAATGAACGCTGAAACTTTAGCAAATATTACAAGAGCTGTTGAAGAAGGAAAACCAGTTATAGATAAGGATATAACAGTAATAGGGAAACTAAAATCAGGTAATAAACCAAATGTATTCCTACAAGTTCCAGTGGGAACACCAGTTAAAGATTTAATAGAAAAATCTGGTGGTATAGATGGTGAATATGGTGAGCTAGTAATAGGTGGACCATACACTGGAAAAGCTGGAAATATAGAAAAGGATGCTGTTACTAAAATATCTGGTGGAGCAATAGTTACAATACCATTACCAGAATATAATGGACCATTAGGACTACTAGTATGTGCCTGTGGAGCCAACGAAGAAAGACTAAGAGATGTAGCAACTAAAATGAATGCAGAAATTGCAGGAGTAGTTGACTGCAAAAACATAGAATATCCAAAGGGAAAAGGGAACGGGCCAGGAAAATGTAAAACACCTGGTGAATGACCAGGCCAAGCGGCTGCAGTTATGCAGCTTAAAAAAGATGGAGCAAAAAGAATATTAATATCAAATTGTAATGATTGTTCAAATACAGTTATGCAAATAGCTCCAAAAGCTAAAATTCCAGTATATCATCATACTGATCATATATTTAGAACAATTGATTATACACTAACAAGAAGACTTAAAGAGGAAGAAAAATAATAAAAAAGGAGGTAATTTGAAATGTCAATGACAGCTGAACATGCAGAAGAATTAAAAAATGAACATGCTGTAGTTTGTTGCAGAACAGAAGAAGGCACAATATTATCAGCAGATAACCTAGAAGACCCAGAAATATTCCCAGATATGGTAGACTCAGGACTATTAACTATCCCGGATAATTGCTTAAAAGTTGGAGAAGTAATAGGTGCTAAATTGTTAAAAACTGTAGATTCATTAACTCCGCTAACTTCAGATATAGTAGAGGGCGCTAAAAAAATAGATGAAGAAGACAAAGAAGGTTCTACTACTGAAGAAGAGTTAACTGAAGGAAATGAAAAAGCAGTTTTAAAATATAACCTAAAAACAGGAGATACTATAAAAGCTAGTGACTTAGAAAATCCAATGCACTTCCCTAAACTTGTAGATTCTCTTTTAATTTCATTAGATGAAAGAGTACTTACAAGAGAAGAAGTAGTTGGAGCAACTTTATCAGTTGATACACCAGCTTTAACTCCTGTAACACCAGATATATTAGAAGGATTTGAGGAGGAAGTAAACATGAGTGTTGATTCAAATGCAACAGTAAGTGGTGGAACTTTAAGAATCAAAATTGCTGAAGGTAGAGGAATTGATATAGAAGTTCCTTTAAATGGCAATGTAGGTGCTGGAAAATCAGCAAAGGTTCCAACAGTAAAAGCTGAAAAAGGTGAAGTAGTAGCAGCTCCAGCTGTAGAAGGCAACAAAGAAGTTAAATTAGAAGAAAAAGTTATAAGAAGTCTTACTAGAAAACATTATAAAATAGATAAAGTAGAATTTGGTCCTGAAACAAAAATAGAAGGAACAACTCTTTATATAAGAGAAGGTGTTTCTGAAGATGCTAAAAAAGTTAGCCCACTTGTAAAAAAAGTAGAAATAGATATAATAACTCCAGATAAATACAACACTTATAGTGAAACTATAATGGATGTACAACCAATTGCTACTAAAGAAGGGGATAACAAATTAGGAACAGGTGCAACTAGAGTATTAGACGGTGTTATTGTAATGGTAACAGGAACAGATGAAAATGGCGTTCAAATAGGTGAATTTGGTTCTTCAGAAGGTATATTAGAAGAAAATATTATGTTTAATAGACCAGGATCACCAGATAAAGGTGAAATATTCATCAAAACGCAAGTAACTATAAAAGAAAAAACTAATATGGAAAGACCAGGTCCTATGGCTGCTCATAAAGCAACTGATTTCATAACTCAAGAAATAAGAGAAGCTATGAAAGCTTTAGAGGATGAATCTTTAGTAGTTAATACTGAAACTTTTGAACAAAAAAGAAGACCAGGAAAGAAAAAAGTTGTAGTTGTTAAAGAGATAATGGGTCAAGGTGCTATGCATGACAACTTAATATTACCAGTAGAACCAGTAGGTTATTTAGGTGGTAAACCAAATGTTGATTTAGGAAACGTTCCAGTAATGCTTTCACCACTTGAAGTATTAGATGGTGGTATACATGCATTAACTTGTATTGGACCTGCTTCTAAAGAATGTTCAAGACATTATTGGAGAGAACCTCTTGTAATGGAATGCATGAAGGATGAAGAATTAGACCTATGCGGAGTTATATTTGTAGGAAGTCCACAAATCAATAGTGAAAAATTCTACGTATCAGAAAGAATGGGTATGATGGTAGAAGCTCTGGATGTTGATGGTGCTTTTGTTACAACTGAAGGTTTTGGAAACAATCACATTGATTTTGCAAGCCACGTAGAACAAATAGGTATGAGAGGAATACCATGTGTAGCATTCTCATTCTGTGCAGTTCAAGGCGCTCTAGTTGTTGGTAATAAATATATGAAATATATGATAGATAATAACAAATCAGAAGGCGGAATAGAAAACGAAGTATTAGAATGCAATACATTATGTCCAGAAGATGCAATAAGAGGTGTTGAAATGCTTAAAGCTGCTATGGTTGGAGAAGATGTTAAAAAACCAGAAAGAGCTTGGAATGCAAATGTTAAAGAAAATAACTTAGAATTAATAGAAAAAGCTGAAAATGTGAAAATAGAAAGAGTTTTAAATGAAACTTCAATACCAATGAGTGAAAAGAGAAAAGAAAAATACAGCACAAAGTAGGGATATAAATGAATTTAAAATACGGTGATAAGATCATAGAAATGGAAGGCGTTATCGTAGAAGTATCCGATGGTGCAGTAGCTATAGATTTTAAAGGAAGACTTGGTTATTTGAAAATACCAAGGAGAATGATAATATCCGATTATGAATTAAAAGTAGGTCAAGAAATTGGACTTAATATGAGTTTTGTAGAAGTATTATCTGATAAAATAAATGAAAAATACGTAAGTAATTTAGAAATACAAAAAAGACGAGGGGTAAAACCTGAGGATAGATGGAAATAAACAGATAATTTGAAGCTAGAGAAACTTTCATAAATAATAATTTAAACATTCATTGAAGGAAGGAAGGTAAGGTTAAAATGAGTTTAACTATTACAAAAGGTTTACAATCAGAAATATTTGTTCCTATAACTCCAGACCCAGTATGGGCACCAGTAACAAAGGAATTAAAAGATATGACAGTAGCCATAGCTACTGCAGCAGGAGTTCACTTAAAAAAGGATAAAAGATTCAACTTAGCAGGTGACTTCACATATAGATTAATACCAGGAGATGCAAAGACATCAGATATGATGGTATCTCACGGTGGATATGATAACTCAGACGTTAACAAAGATATAAATGCCATGTTCCCAATAGATAGATTAAGAGAATTAGTAGATGCTGGCTTTATAAAAGCAGTTGCTCCAACTCATATAGGATTCATGGGTGGCGGTGGAAACCAACAAAAATTCAGAGAAGAAACAGGCCCAGAAGTTGCTAAAATCTTAAAAGAAGAAGGAGTAGATGCTGTATTAATGACTGCTGGATGAGGAACTTGTCATAGATCTGCAGTTTTAGTGCAGAGAGCGATTGAAAAAGAAGGAATTCCTACAATAATAATAGCTGCTCTTCCACCAGTTGTTAGACAAACTGGTACACCAAGAGCGGTTGCACCAAGAGTTCCAATGGGAGCTAATGCAGGAGAACCTAATAATGTAGAAATGCAAACAGCGATAGTAAAAGATACATTAGAACAATTAATTAAGATTCCTTCAGCAGGAAAAATAGTTCCATTACCATACGAATATATAGCAAAAGTTTAGTTTTGTTTCCTTAAAAATAAAAAATGCAATAATGTAGTGCAGTTTTACTGAACTCATTATTGCATTTGCTTTAATAAAAAATATAAATAAAATGCTCTATATTTAAAAGTTTGTTATAAACTATAGTGTAGTATGAGGGTTTGGAAAAAAAAGTTTTCAGAATATATAAAATTTTCCTTATAAATGTATTGAAAAATCTTATAGGTATTATATATACAATTTAGAAAATTGATGATATAATAGTTACATAATTATCAATATATAAGTTTTTGGATATAAATGTTAAACCTGTATCAATCTAATGATTATGAAGTTATTAAAATGGAAAAAGGTGGTGATGCTGGTGGAACAAGAAATCATATTGAGAAGATTAGTTATAAAAGCTTTTCATATTACTAAAGTAGAGCTTTCAGATAGGACTTACATAGAGGATAAAGTTTTATATATAAGAAAAGATATATTAGATGGAATATTACAACATGAAGATATGGAAGGACAAGAATTAATAGAAAAAATTGATTTGAATATTATAAATCCAAAGGAAAGACATAAATTTGTGAATTCTATAATGGATTTTTCTCCAGTAGCTACTAAAGTTTTGGGAGCTTTAGGAGAGGGTATAACACATGTGTTAACAGGAGTACAAGTAATGTTAACAGGAGCAGAAGAATGTGGGATTCAGGTAGCTGAATTTGGTTCTTCAGAAGGAATTTTAGATGAACAAGTTGTTTTTGGAAGAAGAGGAACTCCAGCCGAGGATGATATAATTGTTCATATAAATGTTACATTGAAAAATGGACAAGCTACAAATAGGCCGGGACCAATGGCGGCTCATAGAGTTTGTGATATAATAATACAAGAAATTAGAAACTACCTTAAAAAAATTAATGGTAGATATTGTGATGAAAAGCATGAATATTTTGATAAAATAAGACCAGGCAAAAAGAAGGTTGTAATTGTTAAACAAGTTGCAGGTCAAGGTTGTATGTATGATACAGGATTATTTGCTAAAGAACCTGGTGGACATATCGGATGCAAATCTATAATAGATATGGGCAATATGCCGGTGGTTGTAAGTCCAAATGAATATAGAGATGGCATATTAAGGGCCATGAATTAAGGGGTGATATTTTATGGGGATAGGACCATCTACCAAAGAAACAACATTACATCATTTTAGAGACCCTTTAGTAGAAATAGTTTCTAATGATGGAGATATAGATTTATTAGGAATTATAGTTGCAGGTACACCTCAAGCAAATGAAGAAAAGGTATTCACAGGTCAGAGGATAGGAGCTTGGGCAGAGGCTATGAGAGTTGATGGCGCTATAGTATCCATAGATGGATGGGGTAACAGTAATATAGATTTTGCCTCAGCTTTAGAAGCTATAGGTAAAAGAGATATACCAGTAGTTGGTATGAGTTTTGTAGGAACTCAAGCTCAATTTGTTGTTACAAATGAATTTATGGATACGGTAGTTGATTTTAACAAATCAGAAGCAGGTATAGAAACTGAGGTTGTAGGAGAAAACAATGTTATGCCAATAGATGCTAAAAAAGCTTTAGCATTTTTAAAATTAAAAATGAAAAGAAAACAAAACTAAGGAGGCTTTAATAATGAGAGCGATTAAAACAATTCAAACTATTGAATCTCACACAATGGGAGAACCAACAAGAATAGTAATAGGAGGACTTCCAAAGGTTCCAGGAAAGACAATGGCAGAAAAAATGGAATACTTAGAAGAAAATAACGATAGTTTAAGAACAATGCTTATGTCAGAACCAAGAGGACATAATGACATGTTTGGTGCTATTTATACAGAACCAGCTGATGAAACAGCAGATTTAGGTATTATATTCATGGATGGTGGCGGATACCTTAATATGTGTGGACATGGTTCAATAGGTGCAGCTACATGTGCAGTTGAAATGGGAATAGTAAAAGTAGAAGAGCCATATACAAACATAAAATTAGAAGCTCCAGCAGGAATGATTAATGCTAGAGTAAAAGTTGAAGATGGAAAAGCTAAAGAAACTTCAATTGTGAATGTTCCAGCTTTCTTATATAAAAAAGATGTAGAAATTGATGTGCCTGATTATGGAAAACTTACATTAGATATATCTTTTGGCGGAAGTTTTTTTGCTATGGTAGATGCTGAAAAAGTTGGAATAGATATTTCTCCAGCTAATTCTCAAAAATTAAATGATTTAGGAATGAAAATAGTTCATGCAGTTAACGAACAAGTTGAAATTAAACACCCAGTATTAGAACATATAAAAACAGTTGATCTTTGTGAATTTTACGGACCTGCAAAAAGTGAAGATGCAGATGTACAAAATGTAGTTGTATTTGGTCAAGGTCAAGTAGATAGATCACCTTGTGGAACTGGTACAAGTGCTAAAATGGCTTTACTATATGCTCAAGGAAAAATGAAAGTAGGAGAAGAAATAGTAAACGAAAGTATTATTTGTACTAAATTTAAAGGAAAAATATTAGAAGAAACTAAAGTTGGAGAATATGATGGTATAATACCAGAAATAACTGGTAGCGCATATGTTACTGGATTCTCTCAATTCTTAGTAGATGAAGAAGATCCAGTTAAATATGGATTTGTATTAAAATAGTATTAAATATTTTATATAAATAAAAAAATAAATGACAATTATTTCATAATTAAAACATAAAATAATAGTATGAAATATATCTAAGTACAATGCACATTGTTTATTTTTCTTAAATAAAAAAATGTTATGCAATGATTACTTAAAGATGGGCTCGATGTTTATTGCGTGGAGTCCATCTTTTTTTAATAAAATCTTAATACAAAATATAGGTTCATTAAAATCAAATAACAAAAAAGGAGGGTGGATTATAAGAACCAAGTAAAGTTTTATAATGATAGGATAACATTTTTGGATTAGGCCAAATAAAGTTCTATAATAATGGGGCAAGCATCTTAGAGTTATGCAAAATAAAGTCCTATAATAAGGGGGTAAATGTCTTTAAATTGGACAAAAATAAAGTTTCATAATAATGGGGGAGCATCCTTGGATTAGACAAAAGAAGTTCTAATTTTAAATAACAAGGAGGGCGTATTATGATAGTAAAAATTGTTTTTGGGATTTTGTTAATTTTAACTCTTTATTTTGCATTCATATTTTTTAAGGATTTTGTAAAAAATTCAAAAGAGGGAAATTTAGAAGAAATAAGCTTTTGGAAAGCTGGTGCAGTAGGGTTTATAGCTAATTTTTTTGATACCTTAGGAATAGGTAGTTTTGCACCATTGACCGCTATGCTTAGATTTTTAAAATTAACAGAGGATAGAGTTTTACCAGGAACCTTAAATGTCTCCTGTACAATTCCGGTTGTAACAGAAGCACTTATATTTATAACTGTTATAAAGGTAGATCCTGTTACTTTATTTGCAATGTTAATATCAGCTACGGTTGGAGCTGTAGTAGGAGCTGGAATAGTTTCAAAATTTGATGAAAAAAAGGTTCAATTAGGTATGGGTATTGCTTTAATGATAGTTGCATGTTTAATGCTTGCAAGTCAATTAAAATTAATGCCAGTAGGTGGCACAGCTATAGGACTTACTGGGGGGAAATTAGTAATAGCGGTAATAGCTAATTTCTTTTTAGGTGCATTAATGACATTAGGAATAGGATTATATGCGCCATGTATGGCTTTAGTATTTGCTCTTGGAATGAGTCCGAAGGTTGCTTTTCCAATAATGATGGGGTCCTGTGCTTATCTAATGCCAGCAGCATCAGCTAAATTTGTAAAAGAAGGAGCATATAATAGAAAAGCTTCTATGGCCATAACTATATTTGGTGTTATAGCTGTATTAATAGCAGCCTATATAGTTAAAGAATTACCATTAAATATATTAACTTGGTTAGTAATAGTAGTTATTATATACACATCTACTACCATGTTTAAAGCCTATTCAAAAGGAAAAATCTAAAAACTATTCAGCATAATGTAACAAAATTTAAGAGTTGAGTATTATTGCATAATCCTTTGTTCAAAAAGTCTATGTTTTGTAGAAATTTATAAATTAATAAAAAATCTATCTGATTTTTATTTATAGTCAGATAGATTTTTTAATTCATTTATTTTGATGCAAAATTATTTTTAGACTGAATTTCGCCTTTATCTCTTCTTTGTTCATATTTACTAAACATTCTCCAACCAATCCAGCTTAGAAGTATTGGTCCACCTATACTTAATAATTCAAAGAATGCAATTTGTCCTGTGGTTGTATAATCTGACGGTGGGAAGAATGAAGTTACAATTCCAAATATTACACTTATTAATCCTACAATGGATACAAAGGTTGAAAATTGCTTTGATTTTGATATTTCGTAAAATTCCTCTGTGGATTCTCCCTTAGCTTGTAATTTCTCTATTTTCTTTAATCTAATGTAAGATGCAAACATTAATAAATAAGGGATTAAGCCTGTTATAGCTGTCATTATTATAAGTATTGAATATATAGCATTAACTGTTGGTAAAAGAGTTGTAACTATTATTACTATTGAAATACCTATACCTTGTACCAATAATGCATTAATTGGTACGCCATTTTTATTTGTTTTTGTTAAAAATGGAGGTAAAACACCATTTTTGCTAGTTTCAAATAACATAGTTATAGGAGACATTATATATAAACTAACGCCACCTAAAGCTTCTATAGTCATAAGTATTGCCATTAAAGTTAGGAACCATTGTCCTATACCAAACTGCTCTGTTATTAATCTAAATGCTTCTATAAGTCCATTTGCAGCACCTATTTTTTCTGGTGATACTACAAAAGTAATGGCAGATGAACATAGTATATATAAAATAGTTATAAAGATAGCACAGAATATAATTGCTTTAGGGATTGTTTTTTTTGCGTCTTCAACTTCGCCAGCAAAGGCTGCTGTTACTTCAGCACCTGTTAAGCCAAACATTACAGAAGATAGTAATGCTAAATTAGCTATATTACTGAAATCGGGTATCATGCCTTGAAGAGTGTAGGGTGTCGCAAGAGGTCTTTTAAGAACGAAAGCAGATGCGTAACCTAATATTATAATTAATAAAGCAGGAAGTACACTGCCGACAAGTCCACCTATAACTGCAAATATTTTACTATTTCCAGTGCCTCTAAAACTCCATATAGTTATAAACCAGAAGATTCCTAAAACCATGAATAAATTATAAAGTTTATTATTTGCAAGACTTGGATCTATAACGTATGCAAATGTAACTGCTGCATATGTTACAAATCCGGGATAAAAGAATAGTTTACTAACCCAGTTAAGCCAAGATACTAAAAAACCCATTTTTTCACCATAGGCTTTTGTAACCCATACGCTTAAACCACCCTGTTCTGGGTATTTACCTCCTAATTCTGCAGCGACCAATGCGCTAGGAATAAAGAATAGTAATGCTGCTATTCCCCATAATACTGCACAGGAGGCGCCATATTTAGCTGAAACAGCTACCCATCTTAATCCTAAAATAGCTGTCATGGTCATTAAAACCATGTCTTTGAATGTCAAGGACTTTTTCATTTAATAATCACCCCTATTGTAAAATTTTTGATAATATTGTTGAATTGTTAAATACTCTTTAATATTATGTTATTTTTATCACAAAATCAAGACATTTTTTTAACAAAATCTACAAAGTTAAACAAAGTTAAGTAAAACTATGAAAAAGTATTTTATTTCATAGAAAAGGATTACACAAACAAGCTATTATAATAAATTAGTTATTATAAGGCTTGAATTCTATAATTTTATTTATTATACTAATAAATATGCCAGGAAATATGGTATCTTTAATAAAGAAAATACTATAACATTGTTAAAAAAACAAAAAAATACAGGTTTATTTGAAAAAAATATCAAAAAAACAAGTGAAAATAAAAACAAATTTATTGAAGTTAAAAATTAAATTTTTGATATAAGTTGACATCTTATTGCAATTGTTTTGATATTTAGTAAAAAAATACAAATTTAAAAAATATTTAGTTATAACCTAGTTAATAATGTTGATAATATTATATTTATATAATATATATATAACCCCAATACAATTTAAAATATATTACGTTAAGGAGGAAATTTAAAATGAGTTTTCAATTACCAAAATTTACACCACCAGATTTTACACAAGATGTTCTTGTTAAGGCACCAGATGTTAAAATAGGTGAAGTTGAAAAA
>NZ_BAAAAP010000038.1:0-20152 GCF_054768215.1 Clostridium sp. CTA-1 | reverse complement strand
ATTATATATGGTTAATTATACTATAGATATAATATAATTAACAAGAAAAGTGTCTAAAATTGAAGTTAATACCTAAGAATACCATCGAATTAGGTAGAAAAGTAACTATAAATCACAAGAATTTTTAAATTTTACTACAAGGATATATTTTTTATTTGTTTTTGTGTACTTTTAGTAGAAAATTATTATAACAATTTTTATAAGGTATAAAAAACAAAGAAATAGTTTTAGAGAAAACAGATATTCAGGAAAATAATTAGAATTTTATACCAATTTGAGTTGTATTTTTAACCCCATACCCAGTTTTTTCTCTCAGCAGGAAATTATTAAAACAACTTTTAGAGGTATTAAAACGAGAAATACTTTTAGAGAAAATAGATATCTAGAAAAATAATAAGAATACTTTATTTGTGAACTAATATTTTAAGAGTGAAGTAAACAGGACTTTTATTCAGAGAAAAGAGCACAAAGTATAGAGAACAGATTCGAAAACAAATTTAATATATAAAACTCTTATAAATGATGACTACCAGCTCTAAAACTCTACTCCTATATTCTCTAAGGAATTATACTAACTTCAGCCTATTAAAAAGAGGGATATGTGGCGTAAAAGGCATTCGAAAAAACTTAGAGATTCTTATTTGTTTTTGAAAATATATTTAAGAAAAAAATGATTGTTTGGGCGGTTAGTGAGTTTCATTTTTTTCAATATATTTTAAGAAAAAACAAATTAGAATCTCTTAGAGAATTGAGTTGCCTTTTTAGCCACATATCCCTTTTTAATAGGCTGTAGGTAAACTACCTTTTAAGTTGTAATTTCCTTATTTAAAGTCTTCTTCATAAAGAGTTTCTTTTTCTAATAGTTTTTCAGATAATGAATCTAACTGGTCCTTTTCTTTTAGTAATGTATCTTTAACAGCTTTATAAATATTATCTATCAAAGATTTACACTCTTTGATTATATCATTTTCATTTATGCTTAATTCATGTTTTAAACTTCCCATATTTAATAAGCCTAAGGTTTCGCCCATACCATATTCTGTTACCATTTTATAAGCAATGGATGTACTTCTTTGAAGGTCATTATGAGCTCCTGTGGTTATGTGATCTTTTCCAAATATAATTTCTTCAGCAGCACGTCCACCTAAAAGTACCATTATTCTATTTCTTAAGTATTCTTTACTTTGATATAGGCTATCTTCAGGAATGCTTAAAGTATATCCACCAGCACCTTTTGTACTTGGGATTATAGTTACTTTAGATATTTTTTCCTTAGGTAAAAATATGGATGAAATTAAAGCATGTCCTATTTCGTGATAGGCAGTTATTTTTTTATCTTTATTTTTTATATAATCTCTATTTTGTTTCTCGTAACCTGCCAATACTACAGAAAAGGCTTTATCAACATGATAATCTTCAATCTTAACACTATTTTCTTTACAAGCTAATATAGCAGCTTCATTTAATAGATTTTCTATTTTAGCGCCAGAGAAATAAGCAGTTTTTTTGGCCCAATCTTTAATATTTATATTACCTATAGGTTTATTTTTTAAATGAAGATTAAGGATTTTTTCCCTAGCTACTACATCTGGTAAGTTTACCTCAATGTGTCTATCAAATCTACCTGGTCTTAATAGAGCTTCATCTAATATATCTAATCTATTTGTAGCCGCCATTATAATAATACCTTCTTTTTCATTAAAACCAGACATTTCTGTAAGCAGAGCATTTAAAGTTTGGTCTCTTTCTTCAGAACCACCAGCTTTTTCACTGGATCTTTTTTTACCAATTGCATCAATTTCGTCTATAAATATTACAGCTTTACCTTTACTTCTGGCTTTTTTAAATAATTGTCTAATACGACTGGCACCCACTCCTACATATACTTGGACAAAGTCAGAACCAGACATAGCATAGAAAGGAACTCCAGCTTCCCCAGCAACAGCTTTTGCCATTAAAGTTTTACCTGTACCTGGGTCACCATATAAAATAATTCCTTTAGGCATTCTAGCACCATAAGAAGAATACTTTTCAGGATTTTTCAAAAAGTCTACTATATCTTTTACACTTTCTTTAGCTTCTTCATTTCCTGCAACGCTGTCAAAATCAAGTTTTATATTTTCAACTTCATCCGCATCTAAAGAATCCACAGAAGAAAGTTTTTTATTTTTAAAAACAGCAGAATCCTTTAATCCAATAAAAACTATAGAAAGAACGGAAAGAACAAACAAGGATAGGGGAATTACTTCTTTAGGTGTGGTAGGAGAACTTTCAGATATTTTCACACCTTTTTTTAATAAATTTTCCTTAAAATTAATGGATCTTGGATTATCTGTTTCATAGATTTCCTTTGAATTTAGTTTTACTTTCATAGTAGGGGTATCTGTCATGTATACTGTAGATACTTTTTTTGCATTTAGATCCTTTAAAAATTCATTGTAGTCTCTATTTGTTTTTTTAGAACTATAGAAGTTAAAAGAAACCATAACTGCTATAGATAAAAGAGCAGTTAATATAGGTAAAATAATAATCTTATTTTTAATTTTATTCATTAAGTAACTCCTTTCTAACTAATAGGAATTTTAATATCTCTTTTAAACTTGTACAATAATACTATAATATTTTTAAAAATCAGTCTAATGATTATCATAAAAATTGTTAAAGTAATTTCTGGTATACTTAAAAGTTATTAGTAATAATTATATTAGTTTTAGTATGATTAATTTTAGTGTATACTTATTTATAAGTGAAAAAGTAGAGGGGGAAGTAATGGATGAAGGTATCATCTGTAAAAGTTACTTTAACAGAAGTAGATATAATGACTTTAATAAAGGATTATTTAAAAGTTTCTGGATTACATATTGAAAGTATTTCTCTAGGGGATTTTATAGAGGTAAAAGGATCTTATACAAAGGGGATTTCTATACCTTTTTTTGCTAAATTAGCTTTAGGAAGTGTGGATAACAATACTTTAAATATAAGAATATTTAAAGTTAAGGTTATGAATTTACATATAATTGATACAATAAAAAAATTAGCTTTAAAACTATCTTTAAGTAGTTTTAAAGACTATGGTATATATGTTAAAAAAGAAAATATAAAATTAGATTTGGATATACTATCTAAAAAGATACCTTATACTTATTTTAAAATAGAAAAAATAAATCTATATAGTGGTTATATAGATGTTTTTGTAGATAATATAGTTTACTCTAAAGAAAATGAAAAAGAAGATAAAGAAGTTGAAGAAGAAAAGTTTTCTTTAAATAAAAAATATAAACCTATATATAAGAGGAAAGATAATTACTCTCTCACAAGAAAAAGTTTAAAGATTAAAGTACCTAATAAGTATAATAAATTTTTCGAGTATTCTATGCTTATACCAGATATAACAGTACTATTATATAGATTACTTAAAGACAAAAGAGTAGATGTGAAAACTAAAACTCTTGTGGTATCAGTATTAAGTTATATTGTTAGTCCAGTGGACATAATTCCATCTTTTATACCGTTCATAGGTAAAATTGATGATTTTGCTGTGGTGTTTTTTGGATTAAATAAAATAATAGAGGAAGTTCCAGAGGAAATTATTCTAGAAAACTGGGAAGGACAGGGGAATATAATATTTTTAGTAAAACAGGTAATAGGATATATATCAAATATAATAGGAACAGAAAATGTGAGAACACTTATGAAATTTGTTAATAATATTGTAGGGTTTATAAAGGAAAAATCTGACGGAAAAAGCAACTTAAAAGCGCAGAAACAGGAAAAGGATAAAGCTTATGAGGAGGTGGCATCTGCAGATGAAAAAAGTAATAATATACACTGATGGAGCTTGTAGAGGAAATGGTCAAGAAAATACCATAGGGGCTTATGGAATAGTTTTAATGTATGGTGAACATAAAAAAGAAATAAAAAAGGCTTTTAGGGATACAACTAATAATATTATGGAATTATCTGCAGTAGTAGAAGCACTTTCTTTATTAAAGGAACCTTGCAATGTAGAAGTTTATAGTGATTCTGCTTATGTTATAAATGCTATAAATCAAAAATGGCTGGATAATTGGAAAAAGAATAATTGGAAAACGGCCTCTAAATCTCCAGTTAAGAATAAGGAATTATGGGAAAATTTGGATGAATTATTAAAAAAACATTCTGTTAAGTTTATAAAAGTAAAGGGTCATTCAGATAATGAGTATAATAATAGATGTGATAAATTAGCAAATGAAGCTATGGATGAATTTAATGTTTAATATTTTACAAAAATGCATATCCTACATTTAGTATTAAAAATAAATAAAGGAGAGTGTAAAATATGAACAATAGATTTTTATCAGGTATTACTGCAGGTGCTATAATAGGTGCAACTGCTGGAATGTTAATAGTACCTCAGTTAGACAGAGGTACTAGAAGAAGACTAAAAAGAACAAGCAGAAATATGATGGGAATGGCAGGAAATATGATGGGAAATATGAGAGGAATAATGAGATAGAAAGATTTGGGGAAAGCCCCAAGTCTTTTTTATATACAATAAATACAAAAATGTACATTAAATTTGAAAAAATATGTAATTACTTTTATAAAAAATTTATCCTAATTGAAAAAATATGTTATAATGAGGTTATGAAAACTATAAAAAAAATTAACTATATTAATAGCGAGGAAGATACTTATGGAGATACTTTCTTTGGGGGAAAAAATTAAAAGAAGAAGAAAAGAACTAAATATGACATTAAAAGACTTAGCTGGAGATAGAATAACTCCAGGTCAGATAAGTCTTGTAGAATCAGGTAAATCAAATCCGAGTATGGATTTATTGGAATATTTGGCAGAAACATTAAATACGTCTATAGAATATTTCATGGAATCTGAGGATACTCAGGCAGAAAAAATATGTAAATATTATGAAAATATAGCGGAATCTCATATTATAAATGATAATTTAAATATATCAGAGCAATATATAGAGAAGTCTCTTTATTATGCAGAAAAGTATAACCTAGAATATAGAAAAGCTAGAAATCTTTATTTAAGAGGACTTATATACATGCATAAAGGAGATCTTCCTGTTGCGCAGCAATATCTTTTATCGTCAAACGTAATATTTATTAAAAATAATAACTATGAGGAAATAGTTAATACCTTTGTTAATTTGGGAAAGATAACAATATTTTTAAAAGCTTATCATTCTTCCTGCAGTTATTTTCAACAAGCAGAAAAGGTTTATGGTGATAATGATATAGGAAACGATGATCTTTTAGCAGAGATATATTATCATATAGCTTATACATATTTTAAGTTAGATAATATAAATAAAGCTATAGATTATTCTTATTTAGCAAAGGAAAAATATAGACAACTAAACAATAAAAAAGAATATGCAAACTCTCTTTTACTATTATCTCAACAGTATAGTGAAAAGGGAGAAATGGATAGGGCTATAAAATATTCTGAAAAAGCGTTAAATATATTTAAAGAAGTAGATGATGTATTATACACCTCTAAAATAGAAAATAACTTAGGTAAGTTATTTTATGAATTTGATAATTTAGAGGAGTCTTTTATACATTTTAATAGAGCTAAAGAGATAAGGGAATCTAATAAGGATCCGCTACTTTTAGAAACTTTAATAAATATATGTGAAAATTACATAAAACAAAAGGATATTTATAACTGTAAACTAACATTAGATGAAATAATGAATAATTTAGAGAATGGAAATGAAATAGCTTTAGTAGATTATTATTTATTAAAGCATAGAGTGGAACTTCTTCAAGGGGATTTAGAAGAAGCAGAAAGTACACTTTTAATGGCACTAAACTTTGTTAAAAACATGCAAAATAAGGAAAGAATAGGAGAAATATCCATAATAATAGGTAAATTCTATATAGATAATGGAAATGACAAAGAAGCGGCTAAATATTTAAATGAAGGTGTAGAAATGTTCAAGGAAGTAGGATTATTAAAAGACATGTAAGTAGATTTATTTTGTGGATGGGTGAGATTTTATGGAGATACTTTCTGTAGGGCAAAAAATTAAAAGAGCTAGGGTTTATAAAGGATATACCCTAAAAGAACTATGTGGAGATACTATATCTGTTTCTAAAATGAGTTGTATAGAAAATGATAAGATAAAGCCAGATGATGAAATACTAAAAATTATATCAGAAAAATTAGAAATAGATATTAAGTATTTAAAAGCTGGAGTAAAAGAGCAACTTTTAGATAATATTGATAAACTTAAAGATAACAAAAATGCATCAGATTATGAAAAGATTCTAGAATATAATTTAAAGTATGCAGAAGAATATAAATATTATCATATAGCATTTTATATAATACATATGTTATTTAATCATTATTTAGAAAATAGTGAAATAGAGAAGCTACAACTTATAATATCTAAGTATTATGATTATTGGTTAAAATCTAGCATAGATGAAAATAAAATAATTTATTATATGGATATTGCTAAATTTTTCTTTGAAACTAAGGAATATATAGAAGCGGCTAGTTATTATAGGAGTATTAGAAAAATTGCGCACGAAAAAAATAATTATATATTATTATCTGAGGCTACCTATGATGAAGCGGCTTGTTATATAAGAATAAAAGAATTTGATAAGGCTTATGAAATAGCTGTAAGTCTTATAGATTTAATAGATTTTTTAGATAACAATATTAAAAAAGCAGAAGTTTATAAAATATTAGCTATTTTATCTTTAAGATTAGATAGAAAAAAATTTGAAAACTATGAAGAAAAATCTTACGTATTATATGGAAATGATTTAATTCATAAAGCAGATGCTACTTTTAAATATGCTACAGCTATGTTTGATATAGGTGAAAAGGATAAAGCAATAAATTACATAAATAAAGCTTTAGATTTATATCCTAAAAATAATACAAGAGCTTTTGTATCTTTTATGTTAGACACTATGAAGATTTTATTAAAAAATAATATATTATATAGAGCGCAAGAAATTTCAGACGAAATATTAAATTATGCTATAAAGATAAATAATATAAGATTTATAGAAAAAGCTTATTATTATAAAGCTATAATTTTAGAAAAGCAAGGGAGTTTAGATACTGCTGAAATGTATATGAATCTTTCTTTAGACTCTATACTAAAGTTTGGAACAAAACAAGAAATATATGAAAGATACATGAAGATGGGAAATATGTATCACAAAATGAACCAAGTAGGAGAGTCTATAAAATATTTTAATTTAGCGATTAAGCTTTCTAAAAAACTTTAGTGTATAAGAAAATTATGACTTAAAAGGGTGTTATACTACCCTTAGTTTAAAAAAAGGATATGTGGTTAGAAAGGTAACTAACTTTGATAAGAGATTCTAATTTGTTTTTTCTTAAAATATACGGTTCCAAATTATAACTTGCTGAACGCTCGGACAATAATTTGGAACATACATATATTTTGAAAAAACAACTAAGAATCTCTAATCTTGTTCGAATGCCTTTTACACCACATATCCTCATTTTTTAAATCAAGGGAAGATAGTATAACTTTTTAAAGATAATTTTTTGTGGAGCATAGTAGAGTAAATTTTCTGTTTACTCTACGCTTATATATCAGTTCATAAATAAAGTAGTGTAATTATTTCTATAGATATCTATTTTTCTTAAAAGTATTTCTTGTTTTAATACCTTTAAATACTGGTGTGATAATTATAGAGTAAAGATTATAGATATGGATTATTTTATTCTATCTATTTTCAGCAGCTCAGCAGCTATTAAAGGAGGTTCTTTAACAGCACATGAAAAAGAACAATTGCAACAATTTTTAAAAGAATATATTTTGAAGGTGCTTGGAAATCAAAAGGTTTTACTTGATTGTGGGCATTATATTCATGATTATGAGTATGAAAGAATTGCACTTAAAAGCAAGGAATTTATTAAAAACGTTATACTTGTAAAATAAATATACTCATTAATAGAAAGGATGATTTTTATGGAAATTAACTACTTGAGTATAATTACTTCGATTATTAACTTAGTTTTATTATTTTTAATCATCATAGTAATATTTAAAGGAATCCAAAGTGTTAAACACTTTATTAAAAGGAATAAAGAGATGGATAAAAAATTAGATATCATTATGAAAAGATTAGAAAATAAAGAAGATAATTAAACCTTATGTGAAATATTGTAAAGCAAGAGGAGGCAATAATATGCTTTATAGAGTGGATGTACTTTTATTTGATAAGTTTGAAACATTGGATGTATTTGGTCCTGTTGAAATACTTGGGAGTATTCCAGATATTTTTAAATTAAATTTCATATCTTCTGAGGGTGGAATTGTTGAAAGTTCTCAAAATGTAAGAGTGGATACTAACTTGTATACAAATGAAAATGATATAGAGAAAATCTTACTTGTTCCAGGAGGGCTTGGAACAAGAGAAAAAATTGATGATAATAATTTCATTAATTTCATTAAAAATATTTCTAATCAATCAAAATACATAATTAGTATATGTACAGGTTCTGCCTTACTTGCTAAAACTGGAATATTAAATAAGAAAAAAGCAACAACAAATAAGCGTGCATTTAAGTGGGTTACAGAGCAAGGTAAAGATGTATTGTGGGTAAAAGAATCAAGATGGGTAAAGGATGGTAATATATATACATCTTCAGGAGTATCGGCTGGAATGGATATGGCATTAGGTTTTATAGCAGACATTATTGGAAAAACAAAAGCATTAGAGATTAGTCAAAGAATTGAATATTTTTGGAATGAAGATAGTAAATATGATCCATTCTCTAAGATGTATGAATAATTTATTTATATAAAATGCTTTATGTAGAATATTTTTATTAACTGTATTAGTAGTGATTAATGAATTCACAGGATAACGTGAACTTTTTATATAGTTTTTTGCAGATTGTATCTAAACTTTATAAGTATAGCTACGTGATAAAAGTAATCTTTTGTGTATTCAATTAATATGATGATAGTGAAGAAAAATTTTTAAAGGAGAATTCACTATGCTATCTAGACGTGAGTTTATACGACAATCACTAGAATTACATCTTTTTTTTGGCAGAATTATGAAGGAACACTCCTTCTTTTTACAAATAGGTTTTACACCTAAAGATTCAAGACTTATGCAGCAGGCGAACGCTTTTAGAATGGAATTTGATAGACTTTTAGCTGATGCTATATCCCTTTCTAATGGTGTTGTTAGCAATAATGTATTAAAATCTGGTGAAGTAGTAACACCATTTACATTAAAAGCTGAAATGGCTTCAGCATATTTTACAGGAGTGAATATTCCAATTAGATTGACTGAAGCAGAAGAAGGATTAACGGGTGATAGCTCAACGAAAGTTAATCCTATGCTTGAAGAGAGAGTATCTATGCTTAATCAAAGAGCAATGGGACTAACTAGAGCTTTAGCACAGTTTAAGACTAAAATACTATCAGATGTTATATGTTGCAGAATATTTACAGTTAATTACCCTTTACTTATAGATCATATTTTAAGGGAAGCAAAATTCTATTTTCAGTTAGTTAGAAGACTACAAAATCGTGAAGAAATCGATTTAGAAAAAGAAGCTTATGAACAAGAGACCTTCTGGAACAGAATTATGGCCGAACATTCAAAATTTATTAGAGGTCTTCTTGACCCAACTGAAGATGAACTTATAAAGACAGCAAATAACTTTGGAAATGAATTTGATGAGTTGACAGAAGAGGCAAAGGAAGCCATGGATAATGCAATGGCAATTTCAAAAGTTACAGATGATAGCCTTAAAGCAACTATAGAAATAAAGAAATTTAAGGCACAAGGTACTCAAGGATTGGTAGAATGTAAAATCAGGTCAATAATAATACCGTTACTAGGTGACCATACTCTACGTGAAGCAAGTCACTATTTACGTTTATTAAAAATATTTGAAAAAAGTGTATAAAATTTAATGGTATATAAGCATGGATAGAAATATCGATGCTTATTTATTTTGTGACAATATGCCAAATATTTATACAAGTACAAGTTATAATTCGTAGAGTATATTTTAGTAAAAAACGAATTAGAATCTTTTATGGAAGTGAATCGTCTTTATAACTACCTATCTATTTTTAAAATTAAGGGTAGCATAACTATCTTTTAAGTCATAATTTTCTTATTCTCCCTCTTGAAAGTAGAATTTTTTTGAATATAATAGTAATTAAATAATCTATGCATATTAAATTAAATTTTGAAAATATTTAAATATGTAGGGATAAAAAAATTAAAGAATTAGAACAAGAAAATAAAAAAACTAAGAGAACAATTAGAAGTTATTAGAGGTAAACCATATGAAAAAAATATAGGCATGGCAAGTGACGTTGTACTTTGCACACGATATATAAAAGGGAGGTAATTTTATGGATATTGAAAAATTAACTTTGAAGGTACAGCAAGCTATAAATGATTCTCAACTTGTTGCAGTTAAGTATAATCATCAACAGATTGATACTATACATTTATTTTCAGCTTTAATTTCTCAGGATGATGGATTAATTCCTAATATTTTAGGGAAAATGGGAGTGAATATAAGAGACATTAATGCTGAAACTAATAGAGTTTTAGATAGTATGCCTAAAGTATTAGGTGAGGGAGCACAGTCTTCTTCAGTGTATCCTACTAGGAGATTTGAAGAGGTTTTTGTAAAGGCGGAAAGTATAGCAAAGGATTTTAAAGATTCATATATAAGTGTAGAACATGTTTTATTGGCTATAATGGATGTGGACAAAAATAATGTTCTTCCTATATTAGAAAAATTCGGAGTGAAAAAATCAGAGTTTTTAAAGGCATTATCAGCTGTTAGAGGAAGTCAAAGGGTTGATACCCAAGATCCGGAAGGAACCTATGAAGCTTTGGTGAAATATGGTAGAAATTTAGTTGAAGAAGCTAAAAAACATAAATTGGACCCTGTTATAGGAAGAGATGAAGAAATAAGAAGAGTTGTAAGAATTTTATCTAGAAGAACTAAGAATAATCCTGTACTTATTGGAGAACCGGGTGTAGGTAAAACTGCTATTGTAGAAGGATTGGCAGAGAGAATTGTCAGAGGAGATGTACCAGAAAGTCTAAAAAATAAAATAATATTTTCTTTAGATATGGGCGCACTTATTGCAGGTGCAAAATATAGAGGGGAATTTGAAGAAAGATTAAAAGCAGTATTAAAAGAAGTTCAAAATAGTGAAGGAAGAATAATTTTATTTATAGATGAAATCCATACTATAGTAGGGGCAGGTAAAACAGAGGGCTCTATGGATGCAGGAAATTTAATAAAACCTATGCTTGCTAGAGGAGAACTTCATTGTATTGGAGCTACTACTTTTGATGAATATAGACAGTATATAGAAAAAGATAAAGCTTTAGAGAGAAGATTTCAACCTGTAATAACAGATGAACCTACAGTAGAGGATACAGTATCTATATTAAGAGGTCTTAAGGAAAGATTTGAAATATATCATGGAATAAGAATACATGATTCAGCTATTGTAGCTGCAGCTAAACTCTCTAGCAGATATATTACAGATAGATATCTCCCAGACAAAGCAATAGATTTAATAGATGAAGCTTGCGCTATGATAAGAACAGATATAGATAGTATGCCAACGGAAATGGATTCGATGAAAAGGAAGATATTCCAGTTAGAAATAGAAAAAGAAGCATTATCTAAAGAAAGAGATGTGGCTTCAAAGGAAAGATTAGAAGTCCTAGAAAAGGAACTAAGTGAATTAAAAGAGAAAGATAAAGAAATGACAGCTAAGTATGAAAATGAAAAATCTCATATAACAAAAATAAGAGATTTAAAAGAAAAGCTAGATGATGTTAGGGGACAAATGGAAAAGGCCGAAAGAGAATATGATTTAAATAAAGTGGCAGAGCTAAAATATGGCTTAATACCAACCCTTCAAAGAGAGATAGAAGAAAAAGAAAAGTTAATAAAAGAAAATAGTAATGGAAATGCTATGCTAAAAGAAGAGGTTACAGAACAGGAAATTTCTGAAATAATCTCTAAATGGACTGGTATACCTGTAACAAGATTAGTTGAAACCGAAAGACAAAAATTATTACAATTGGGAGATCAACTAGAAACTAGAGTAATAGGCCAAAGTGAGGCAGTAAAAGCAGTAACTAATGCAGTTATAAGAGCTAGAGCAGGATTAAAAGATCCAAGAAAACCCATAGGATCATTTATATTCTTAGGGCCTACTGGGGTAGGAAAAACAGAACTTGCTAAAACTTTAGCTAGAACTTTATTTGATACAGAAGAAAATATAATAAGAATAGATATGTCTGAATATATGGAAAAATATTCAGTATCAAGACTTATAGGAGCTCCTCCAGGATATGTAGGATATGAAGAAGGAGGTCAGTTAACAGAAGCGGTTAGAAGAAAACCTTATAGTGTTATATTATTTGACGAAATAGAAAAAGCTCATGACGATGTATTTAATATATTTCTTCAAATATTAGACGATGGAAGACTTACAGACAATAAAGGAAAGGTTATAGATTTTAAAAATACTATAATTATAATGACTTCTAATCTGGGAAGTAACTATTTATTAGATAATGAAAGTAAAGAAGGCATAGACGAAAGTGTAAGAGTAAGAGTAAAAGAAGTTTTAAAGGCTAGATTTAAACCAGAATTTTTAAATAGAGTAGATGACATCATAATGTTTAAACCTCTTACAGTAGAAGACATTAAGAGAATAATAGATATATTCTTAGATGATATAAGAAAAAGACTTAAAGATAAGAATATACAGCTTAAGATTACAGATAGTGCCAAAGATATCATGGCCAAAGAAGGATATGATCCAATATATGGTGCAAGACCATTAAAGAGATATATAGAGGATACTATAGAAACAGAAATAGCAAAACAAATAATAGCAGGAAACATATACGAAGGTACTACTGTTGGAGTAGACATAAAAGGAGAGTCAATAGTTATAGAAAGAATCTAAGGAAGTTGTAACACAACTTCCTTAGAGTACAGAGTATAGAGAATAGAGTACAGATAAGGAAGATTTTACTCCACTTTGTTACGTAAAATCCATAATTATATTTTCATTTTTAAGATATTTAAATCTTTTATAAGTATGTTAAAAATTTTGAGTTGTTTATACTTTTTATAGTAAGGACTTCAAAAAATTTTTGATAGAAAATTCATGCGGTAGCATATCAAAAGATTACATTCTTTATAAGATTTATAACAAATAATTTTACAATTGAAACTATTTGCGGTAACAAACAAATTTAATAGAATAAAGATAATGACTTCAGTAAATTTATTTTCTATAAACTTATTGAAGTCATTACTATAACATCTTATTTTAGGTTAGAATTTTATAATTAAAATTATTTTTGTCATCTTATACTACAAAAAATTCTCACAAAGTCTTCGCTAAAAAACCACCGGCTACGCCCATTATTTTTGAGTAAAATTAAATTCCTTTACATAAAACTAAATACTAATTATTATAGAAAGCCTTCGGCTGCGCTATCGCTTTTTAAAGGCATCTATATAAAATTAATATTTAATTTTATAATCTTTAAATCAATAATTAACTTAGTGGCATAATTATAATTAAAGATTTTGTGTAGAGAAACGTAACAAAATCCACCATATCTGTACTCTATACTCTATACTCTGTACTCTAAAAAAGGAAAGTGCATCGCACTCTCCTTTTTTTAAGCTTTACTTTCTCTATTAACTATAAATTCTTTTGCTTTGATTTCTAGATTATCATCTAGGGGTTCTAGGTTTATGTCTTCCCCATATTTATTTTTTAGAGCAGTAGAAAGTAGTCTGTCTGCTAATTCTGGGTTTTTGGAAAGTAGAGAACCATGGAAATAGGTTCCAAAGGTGTTTTTATAAATACATCCTTCTTGTTGATCTTCACCATTATTACCATAACCGGCTATAACTTTGCCTAAAGGTTTTAAATTTCCTATATAGGTTCTTCCAGAATGATTTTCAAAGCCTACATAGGTTTCATTAAAATCTTCATTTTTTATTACTGTGTTCCCTATAAATCTAGTGTCCCCACCCTCAGTGTATATATCTAATATATTTAGTCCATCAAGTTTTTCACCTTCTGGTGTAGTATAATATTTACCTAATAATTGATAGCCACCACAGATAGCTAATAAAACTTTTCCTTTTTCTATGTATTCTGTAAGGTCATCTTTTTTAGTTTCTACCATATCTTTTGAAACTATGGCCTGTTCATAATCCTGACCTCCTCCAAATAAAGCTATATCATATTTATCTATAGGAAAGCTATCTTTTATGGAAACATTAGATACATTTATTTTTATACCTCTTTGCTCTGCTCTATATTTTAATACTAGAATATTACCTATATCCCCATATACATTTAATAAATCAGGGTATAGATGACATATATTAAGTTCCATGTATTTCACCTTCTTTACATTAGTTTAAAATGTTTAATTTAAATTGTTTTATATATTAATTACCATAAATTTTTAATATATCCTTTAGAATTTAGGAATTTTCTAAAAGATGTCATAGCAGTGTATGTAGCTAAAATATATACTGTTTCTTCCTTACAACTTTTTATATCCTCTAATAAATCATCATGATTTTGAGATAGTTTAAATTTTTCATTTGGGAGACCTGCTACTTTTAATCTTATAGCCATATCATATAATCTAACACCAGAGATTAGTATATTATCTATATCTAGAGAATTTAATTTTTCAAATTTTACATCCCATATCCAAGATACATCTCTACCATCTGCATAGTTATCATTTAAAAGTAGGGCTAAATTTATTTTTTCCTTATCTAAAACTATAGTATTTATGGCTTGATCATATCCAGCAGGATTTTTAACTAATATTATTTTAACATCTTTACCTTCTATATTTATGCTTTCTTGTCTACCAAAACTACTTTTTTGACTCTTTAATGAATTAAATATAACGGATTTTTCTATACCTAATGTTTTAGCCATAGAATAAGCACATAGGGCATTATAAACATTGTATAGACCAGGTTGATTTATGTAATATTCTTGATTATCCATTATAACCAAAGATCCTTCTGGTGTTAAATCCTCTACTTCATCTAAAGAAAAGGTTAGGTTAGGTCTTTTGTATCCACAGCTTTCACAGTAGTAGTTGCCTAAATGATTATAAGTTAAAAATTCATAGGAATAAGGATGTTTACATTTTTTACAAAATTTTGAGTCTGCATTTACATCTATTACAGTATCACTGTTTTTAGAGTGAGAAAATCCATAATATAAAACTTTATTAGGAAGAGAATTATTTAAATCACCTAAAAGTGATTCATCTCCATTTAATATAAGTTTTGAATTTGGGGATTTTTCAACACCTTCTAATATTTTTTTCAAAGTAGTATAAACTTCTCCATATCTATCTAGTTGATCTCTAAATAAGTTTGTGATAGTTATTATTTCAGGAGATACATATTCTGTAATAAATTTTACATTGGCTTCATCTACTTCTATAACTGCATACTTTTCTTCTTTATTATTGAAAGAAAAATTTTCTACAAAACAAGCTACTATACCTGGAAACATGTTTGCACCAGTACTATTGGATATTACAAATTTATTACTGTCTTTAATCATATTGTATATCATACTAGTTGTAGTAGTTTTTCCATTAGTCCCTGTTACAAGGATTATTTTATAATCCTTAGCTACTGTTTTTAATATTTTTCTATCTAATTTTAAAGCAACTCTTCCTGGAAAGTTGGTTCCACCTTTAAAAAGTGTTTTAGATAGTTTTAGCACTATTTTTGAAATCATTATACTGAAAAAAGATTTTATATTAATTTTACACACTTCCTTTTTGAATTTTTAAATAAATAAGATTACAACTACCTATTATAATATAATTTTAACTATTTTACATTAATATTAATAAAATGTTCAGTTAATTTTTGTGAATTATTATTTTATTAATGTGAATTACTAGTTAATTTTCAATCATTATAAATATATAAATACCATAGATTAAAAGTATTATAAAATTAGCATTTAAATTTCATGTATTGTACTTTTTATATTTAGTTTAATTAAAATCTTTAAATGTAATTAATATCTGTAAAGCGGAATATATATTAATTGAATCAATTTATATTTAAGGAGAAAAATGTATCCTTTAAAATTTAATAATATATATTTAAATAAAGTATGGGGTGGAAGAGGCTTAAAAAAATTTAGAGATAATCTTCCTAAAGGAGATATAGGTGAAAGTTGGGATATAGCATTTCATCAAGACTTAATAAGTGTAATTAAAAATGGAGAACTTAAGGGGAAAACATTAAAAGATGCTATAGACTTATATAAAAATAAACTAATGGGAGATTGTATATTTGATAGGTATAAAGATTTTCCATTACTTTTAAAAATAATAAGTGCAGAAAAAAAATTGTCTATACAAGTACATCCAGGTGAAAAAGATATTTTAGATTCAAAGGAAAGTCCTAAAAAAGAAGCCTGGTATGTTATGGAAGCTAAAGTGGGTTCTTATATAATTTTAGGTAGCAAAATAAAAGATAAAGCTGTACTTAGGAAGGTTATAGATAATGGTACAGTTGAAGATTATTTATATAAAGTACCAGTAAAAAAGGGAGATGTATTTTATATAGATAGTGGAATGATTCATGCTATAGGTAAAGGAGTTACATTAATTGAAATTCAAGAAAACAGTGATACAACTTATAGATTATATGATTATAATAGAGGAAGAAAACTAGATTTAGAAAAAGGAATGAATTGTGTAAATTTAGATATTAAACCTAATAAAAAATCAGGCTTAAAAGTGCAATTAAAAAATTGTAATAAAACTCATTGCTTTTTGTCAGAGGCCTTTGCTATGGAAAAATATGAAGTATATTATTTCTTAAAAGAAAAAAGTGATAAAGAAAGGTTTTTTATTTTTACCTGTGTAGATGGACAAGGACAAATTAATTATAGTGAAGGGCGACAAAATTTAAATAGGGGAGATAGTATACTCATACCTGCTTATATGGGCGATTATACATTAAGAGGTAATATGAATCTGTTGAAATTTTATATACCTGATATAGAAAAGTCTATTAATAGTATTGTAAATATAATAAAATGTTAAATAAATTTTATCCGATGACTACCCGCTCTAATATTCCCATCTTCTTCAAAGTGGGAGTAAAGAGGGGCTGCGTACATGGATAACCATTTCCTAGGTTTCAGAGGGAGTAAAAACTACCTCTGAAGCCAAGAACTTTGTTTATGTTGTTGCTTTTAAATAGTATAAGTTAGAAGAAGGGTGTATGGTATAGATAGATATTTAGAAGATGATGTATGAAAATAGAGTTAATTTTAATATGGTAAAGATAGAAAATACACTTATAGACTAATGTTTATTAGGTGCATTTTTTATTTATGCTATATTTTATGTTAAGTTTCTCTTTTTTAAAATAAGTTTTTATACTGTATTTTTAGTTAAAAAATATAGTGAATATTATATAAATAATGAAAATTTAAAATTAATACTATATACTTAATATACGATAAACATATTAACGTATAAATAGAGAAAAGAGGGAGTTTAATATGTATAGAAAAAGATTAAAATTAAAGACCGTATGTGTTTTTATTCTTGTTTTATTTATTAATATATTGCTTATTTCCTGTAAAGCCGGAAATAGCAATAAGGGTATTGTAGTAGAAAATTGGGATAATTTTTATGAAGGAAACAATATACATTTTTATTATAGTGATGGCAAAAGTCCAAACCCTCAGCAATTAAAATCCAAGTATTCTTTAGATAAACTTACATCAAAAGGAAAAGATGATATAGATAAGGCTTTAAAGATAACTAGTTGGTTAAATAATAAATTGAAGTTTTCTAAAAATAGTATAAAGACAGAAGAGGATTCTTTAACTATATTAGAAAAATATAAAGAGGGAGAAACAGTTTCAGATAAAGAGTTTAATGAAATTTTTACAGAGGCTATTTCTTCTGTTGGCATATATTCAAGAATAGGGGAATTTAGAGTTAAGGACGCTCAGCATAGCAAGAAAGATGATTTTTTCATGGTTTCAGAAATTTGGAGCGATAAATATAAAAAATGGATAATGATAGATGTGGTTAATTCATGTTATATGAAGAAAGCTGGAGTACCTTTAAGTGCTATAGAAGTTTTAAATAATGGAATAAGTAACTTGGAAATAAATGGAGTTAAAGATAAAAATAAATATATTAAAAAAATGGAGAGATATTTTTATAGTTATACTATAGGAATTGATAATAATATTCATGATGGAGTTAAAAGTAATTCCTATATTACCTATATATCAAAGGGACAGGTACCAGAATTGAAAACTATTAAGGGATATATTAAACCAACTATTTTTGTGAATAATGACTCTTTATTTACTATTTCACCTAAAACTCAGTATAAAGATCTACAAAATGATAAAAAACCCACTCTAATAATATCTAAAAAGAATACTGAAGGAAAAGAAGAAGAAACTCCAAGTTTTTATGTGGCTTCTTTTAAAGATAGTGTTATGGTTAAGGAGTTTTATATAAGTGTCAATGGAGCAGATTTTGGTAAGGTAAACAATATTTTTGAACTAAAATTAAAAGAAGGGCAAAATTCTATAAAATTATCAGAAAATGGTAAGGATGTCGTAAGGGAAGTAATAGTGAATTATAAAAAGTAATAAAGATTATTATTTTCTTATATGTTTATTAATATATTTGTATAAGTCATAAAAAATAGTATAATATAGGGGTATTAAATAAAAAAGAGAGTGAGGAGTTAGGTCAATGCTACTAATATTAAAAGCAATAATAATAGGAATAGTAGAAGGTATAACGGAATTTCTACCAGTATCCTCTACAGGGCATATGATAATAGCCGGATCCCTTATAGGATTTGATGGAACAGTGTATAGAAAAGCTTATACAGATATGTTTAGTGTTGTTATACAATTAGGAGCTATATTAGCGGTGGTGGTTTTATATTGGGACAAAATTATGAGTACTCTTAAAAACTTTTTACCAAGTGATAGGGTACCAGTAAAAAAATGTGGTTTAAAATTTTGGATTAACATAGGAATCGCATCCATACCAGCAGCGGCTATAGGAATCCCATTTAATGATAAAATAGAAGAAAAATTATTTTATCCATGGCCGGTAACAATAGCTTTAATTGTAGGCGCTATATGGATGATATATGCGGAAAATAGATATAGAAATAATTCTAAAACTACTAGTATAGATGATATAAATGCTAAACAAGCTATTATTATAGGATTGTTTCAATGCTTAGCATTATGGCCAGGTATGTCTAGATCAGCATCTACAATAATAGGAGCCTGGATAGTTGGGTTATCTACAGTGGCAGCAGCGGAATTTTCATTCTTTTTAGCTATACCAGCAATGATAGGGGCATCAGGAATGTCGTTAATAAAGCATAATGTATTTAGTACATGCTCTTCTATAGAATTGATAGCTTTAGCAGCTGGATTTATAGTATCTTTTATAGTAGCTCTTGTAGTAATAGATAAATTTATAGCATTTTTAAAGAAAAAACCAATGAAAGTTTTTGCTATATATAGAATAGCTTTAGGAATAATTTTAATTATTCTTTTATATTCAAATATAATAAAGTGGCATTAGATATTAAAAAGTGTTGTTATATAGGACTATTAGCAATGTGAATTTGCTAATAGTCCTATATTTTTATATGATATTAAAGATAACTGTACCCAGTGTGTCTATATGTAAAAAAATTAAAAATGTGAAGGATATTAAAGAATTATAAAAATAATTTTATTATATTAGGCATGAGAGGACAAATATGGTTGAAAGCTGTGATAGAATATTAATTGTCGTCGCGAGATGACAGGTCAACAAAAACAAAAAAAAGTATTGACCAAGATAAAAAAATGTGCTAATATTATTAAGCACTGAGAAATGGTCTTTGAAAATTAAACAGAGAATTAACAAGAAACATTCTTGTAACAGCCAGTAAGATAAGGTAATAAACCTTGTCAATGAATTTGAGAAGAGATTAAACTTTAAAATTGAGAGTTTGATCCTGGCTCAGGACGAACGCTGGCGGC
>NZ_BAAAAP010000037.1:0-21504 GCF_054768215.1 Clostridium sp. CTA-1 | reverse complement strand
AGCGTAAGCTAGTAAGACTCCTGGAAGAACACCAGGTTGATAGGTCAGAGATGTAAGCATGGCAACATGTTAAGTTGACTGATACTAATAAGTCGAGGGCTTGACCAAAATAAAATTCACTGTGTAATTTTGAGAGAAACAATAAAAATTGTTAAATCYCTATTGACAAATTRCRAAAAAGYAATTATAATGTTAAATATCTGGTGATTATGGCTTGAAGGTAACACCCGTTYCCATGCCGAACACGAAGGTTAAGCTTCAAAGCGCTGATGGTACTGCAGGGGAGGCCCTGTGGAAGAGTAAGTCGTTGCCAGATATAAATATTCCGCGGTAGCTCAATGGTGGAGCACTCGGCTGTTAACCGATAGGTTGAAGGTTCGAATCCTTTCCGCGGAGCCATTTAAATTTTATATTTTTAAAAAATATTCCGCGATAGCTCAACGGTGGAGCACTCGGCTGTTAACCGATAGGTTGAAGGTTCGAATCCTTTTCGCGGAGCCATTTTATTTTTTGGATAATTTTATTAAAAGTTGTAATAAAAGCTATTAGATATGTAATATATATTTAATAGCTTTTTATTTTTTGACTATAGTCTGATTATTAAGAAAATTAGTAATTTTTGAAAGGATTTTATATTATCAAATAGAATATATATTTAAGCCATAAAATAGATAGGGGGAATTAGTATGAATTATAGCACCACCAATCTAAGAAATATAGGCATAATTGGACATAGTGGATCAGGAAAAACTTCTTTAACAGAAGCTATTTTGTATTTTACAAATATGGTAGATAGATTAGGTACCATAGAAGAGGGAAATACTGTATCTGATTATGATACAGAAGAGAAAAAACGAAAAATATCTATATCCACCACAATACAACCGTGTAAATGGAAGGACACAAAAATTAATTTGATTGATATGCCTGGTTATTTTGATTTTGTAGGAGAAAAAATTCAAGGCTTAAAAGCTGCTGATATTGCCATTATAGTATTGTCAGCAACAGGGAGTATACATGTTGGAACAGAAAAGTCTTGGAATTATACAACAAAAGAGAAAATACCTAAAGTATTTTATATAAACAAATTAGATAAAGAAAATATGGATTTTGAAGGCACTTTAAATAAACTTAAAGAAAGATATGGTGTATCTGTAGTGCCTGTTCAATACCCTATAGGAAAAGAACAAAATTTTAAAGGTGTAATAAATGTTATTTCTAGCAAGGCAATAATATTTAATGAAAAAACACATAAGGTGGAGACAAAAGAAGTACCAAATGAATTATTAGATAAAGTGAATGAATGTAAAAATATGATTGTAGAAGCCGTAGCTGAAACAGATGAGAAGCTTTTAGAAAAATATTTTAGTGAAGGTACACTAAGTGAAAAAGATATATATGAGGGATTAATGGCAGGCACTGCAAAAGGAGAAATAGTTCCAGTAATGTGTGGGTCTGCTATAAAGGCCATAGGTATTGAAACTGTTTTAGAGGATATAGTTCAATGGTTTCCATCACCAGTAGAAACAAAAAAAATAGAGGCATCAGAGGGTATAAATAAAAATAATATAGAGATAAGTTGTAATGAAAAAGATCCATTTTCAGCACTAGTTTTTAAGACTATTATAGATCCTTTTATAGGTAGATTGTCATTATTTAAAGTAATGAGTGGAGTAATAAATGAAGAAAGCTCTATTTATAATTCAACAAAAGATAAAAAGGAGAAGGTAGGTAAATTATATTTTTTAAAAGGTAAGCAACAAATTCAAACAGATAGAGTAATTTCAGGAGATATAGGAGCAGCAAGCAAATTACAATATACTTCTACAGGGGATACTTTGTGTGATTTAAACAGAAAAATAATATTCAAAAAAATGGATTTTCCTAAAGCTAATATGACCATGGCAGCATTACCTAAATCAAAAAATGACGAAGATAAAATGTTTTATGCCCTAGATAAATTAGTGGAGGAAGATCCTACAATATATATAAGTAGAGATTTAGAAAATGCAGAAACATTAATATCAGGTATGGGAGATATACATTTAGAAGTAATAGCAAATAGAGTAAAAAATAAATTCGGCACAGAAATAGTGCTAGATTTGCCTAAAATTCCATATAGGGAGACTATAAAATCTATATCTAAGGTCCAAGGAAAACATAAAAAACAATCTGGTGGACATGGCCAATATGGAGATGTATTTATAAAATTTGAACCAAACAAAAATGGAGAGTTTGAATTTGTAAATAATATAGTTGGAGGGGTAGTTCCGAAACAATATATTCCCGCAGTAGAAGAAGGAATTTTAGAATGCATGAAAAAGGGAGTACTAGCAGAATATCCTGTTATAGGAATTAAGGCTACAATATACGATGGTTCATATCATTCAGTAGATTCATCTGAAATGGCTTTTAAAATTGCAGCCTCTATTGCATTTAAGAAGGGAATAAAGGAAGCAAAACCAACTTTATTAGAGCCTATAATGCGTTTAGAAGTAATATCATCAGAGGAATATATGGGAGATATTATAGGAGATATAAATAGAAAAAGAGGCAAAATTTTAGGTATGGAGCAGGAAGCTAATAATTTAGAAAAAATTATAGCAGAAGTACCACAGGCAGAAATAATAAGTTATGCTACAGATCTAAGAAGTATAACTCAGGGGATGGGTGAATTTTATTTAAGTTTTGAAAGATATGATGAAATTTTAGATCCCATTGAGGTTGAAAAAGTACTATCTAGTAAAAATAAAATATAGTATAAAAAATCACCTAGTTTTTAGGTGATTTTTTATACTATATTTTATTTACTATTTATTATATTATTAAAACCTTTGCTATTTTAGTAGTTCCATTTAGATTAAATACCTTTCCAAGTATGTATATAAATAATAATATATTTTAATTATTATAACTGTAGTATTAAATTTTAATGTAATTTTATCTATAAGTTATTATGAAACAGTACCAATAATTAACTCAATTAAATATATTATAACAGAATTAATTTTTACCATATATTTCAGCTATTATACATAAAACATAAATATTAGTAATAAAATGTGTATTATGTGAAATAATATTATAGAAAAATATATGTTACATTAAGCAAAAAGGGGAGATTTAATGTCAAGTTATCATTTAAATATTAAGGGGCCTATGGGACTAAGTGATTATAGTAGTATAAATGATTATATAAATATATTAGACTCAAAAGATGAAGTAATAATAGAGATGAATTGTGAAGAGAGACAAAATATGGATATAATATGTAATATGTTAGAGAGAAGTAATTTTGAAATAAATAAAAAAGATATATTGAAAGAAAATTATTATATAGAAGCTTATAAAAGATAAAGTTAGATTATGAGGATTTTTCAGCTTATTCATTAAAAATAAATAAGCTTTTAGTAGTAATAGCTTATAGCTTAAGCAGATAGAAAAATCCTTTTCCTATAATTGTATTCTGTCATAGAGTTAGATAGAAAAATCATAAAATAATACTAAGAGAAAGACTAATTAAAACACATAGTGATATTTTAATCAAAGGAAATTAAAAATTTACAAAACTAATAGAAATATAAAGAAAAACAATAATAATTTAGCATAATGACATTATTTACATGTATATGTATGTTGAATAAAGAAAATATGTAAATTATTATATTACTAAGGTCAAAGAAAGACAAAGTCAGAAGAAAAGGAATGATATTTGTGGCTAGATTATCTGATATAATAGAGGATTTTATAAAAGAAATGTTTCAAGAAAATAATGAATCAGAATTACAAATAAAAAGAAATGAATTGGCTAATTATTTTAGTTGTGCACCATCTCAAATAAATTATGTTTTAACTACTAGATTTACAGAAGATAAGGGTTATTATATAGAAAGCAAGAGAGGTGGTGGAGGTTGCATTATAATTAGACGTATAGAATTTACTAATAATAAAAACTTGAAAGAGCTTATAGTAGATAGAATAGGGAACAGTATTACATATGATAATGCAATAAATATCATAGATGGGTTAGTAGAAATGGCTGTCATAACAGAAAGAGAAGCTATTATAATGAAAATTGCTATAAATGATAGAGTGTTTGGAAATATTGATATAAGTAAAAATATGTTAAGGGCTAATATACTAAAAAATATAATTATGGTTATAATTTAATATAAAAGTTGGGGGTGATTTTATGCTATGTGATAAATGTAATAAAAATAGTGCAACAGTTCATATAACAAAGGTTATAAATGGACATAGAGAAGAGGTTAATTTATGTGAAAGCTGTGCAAAACAGGAACAAGGAATAGGAATAACAGATAATTTAAATCTTATGTCATCTTTTTCAGTTCAAAATATATTAGCTAATATATTAGATTATATGAATAAGCCTCAAGAAAAAAATATAAGTTATGAAATTACGTGTCCTCATTGCGGAACAACTTATAATGAATTTAAAATGAAAGGTTTATTAGGCTGTAGTGAGTGTTATAAGGTTTTTAATGATAGTATAATTCCAATAATAAAAAGAATTCATGGAAATGTGGAGCATACAGGAAAAATCCCTGAAAAATCAGGACAATATATAATAAAACAAAAGAATTTGCAACAATTAAGAGACAAACTGCAAAAATGCATTAAAGAGGAAGAATATGAAAAAGCCGCAGAAATAAGAGATAAAATAAAGTTATTGGAAAATGAAAAAGAGGAGGAGGCGTAAATATATGAACGAAAATAAAAAAACTCCTTTGTCAAATGATAACATGGTTTTAAGTAGTAGAATAAGATTAGCTAGGAATATAGACAAGGCACCCTTTCCAAATAAAATAGATAATAAGAATGGTAGGGATATCATATATAGGATAGAAAATGAATTTTATAAGGAAGTTGAAAAGGACGCATTTAAGACTATATATTTATGGAATCTAGAAAAAAAAGAAATTAATTCATTGTTGGAAAAACACATCATTAGTTTTAACTTAATTAAGAATATAGATAAGGCCGCTATAATAATAGATAGTTCTGAAAAAAATAGCATTATGATAAATGAAGAAGATCATATTAGAATACAAAGTATAACAAAGGGTTTTAATTTAGAAAAGGCATTTGAAAAAGCAAACCATATTGATAATATGATTGAAAAAAATATAAATTTAGCCTTTGATAAAGATTTAGGATATTTAACATCCTGCCCAACAAATATTGGAACAGGATTAAGAGCTTCTGTTATGATACATTTACCGGCTCTTTCCATGAATAATAGAATATCAGCATTATTGAATGCTATAAGTCAATTAGGCATGACAGTAAGGGGTATTTATGGGGAAGGTTCTAAAGCTTTAGGAAATATATATCAAATATCAAATCAAATTACTCTAGGCTTAGATGAAATAGAGATAATGAACAATTTAGAGGCAGTAATAAAACAAATAATAAATGAAGAGAATATGGCAAGAGAAAAGTTCATAGAAAGTTATGAATATGAAATAAAGGATAAAATATATAGATCCTTAGCATTGTTAGAATCAGCAATACTATTAGATAATTTAGAATGCTTAAATTATATATCTAATGTAAAGCTAGGTATAGAGATGTCAATAATAAAAGATATAGATGAGAATATAATTAATCAATTAATAGTAGACACCCAACCGGCTAACTTAAATAGGATTTATGATAAAGAAATGACTGAGAAAGAAAGTAGATATTATAGAGCTATGTTAGTTAAAGAAAGATTAAAAAAACAAAAGTTTAAGGAGGGTGATTAATATGATGTTTGGAAGATTTACAGAAAGAGCTCAGAAAGTACTTATGAATGCTCAGGAAGAAGCAGAAAAATTCAAACATGGATATGTAGGTACAGAACATATTCTTTTAGGAATTTTAATAGAAGATGGAGTAGCCAAACAATTATTAAATAATTCTGGCATAACAGAAGATAAAGTTAGACAGTTAATAGAAAGATATGAAGGAAAAGGGGAGATGGATCTTTATAAAAATGAAATTCCACTTACTCCAAGAACAAAAAGATTACTTGAAATGAGTTTATTAGAAGCTAGAAATTTAAATCATAATTATATAACTCCAGAGCATATATTATTGGGATTAATAAGAGAAGCAGAAGGTGTAGCCTTTACTATCCTTTCTAATTTAGGATTAGATGTTGAAAGATTAAAAAAAGAGCTAATAAAAAATTTGTCAGGAGAAGAAATGCTTAAAGATGAAGGTAGCAAAAAAAGTTCTAAAAGTTCTACTCCTACATTAGATCAATTTGGAAGAGATCTAACTGAAATGGCAGAGGAGGGGAAAATTGACCCAGTCATTGGAAGAGATAAAGAAACTCAAAGAGTTTTAGAAATATTATGCAGAAGGACTAAGAATAACCCTTGTTTAATAGGGGAGCCGGGAGTTGGAAAAACAGCAATAGCGGAAGGGTTAGCCCAAAACATAATTAATGGGAATATACCAGAAATATTAAAAAATAAAAGGGTAGTTACGTTAGATTTAACATCTATGATAGCAGGAGCTAAATATAGGGGTGAATTTGAGGATAGATTAAAGAAAATAATGGAGGAAGTAAGAAACTCTAAAGATACAATATTGTTTATAGATGAAATTCATACAATAGTTGGAGCTGGAGCAGCAGAAGGGGCTATAGATGCGGCAAATATATTAAAGCCGGCATTGGCAAGAGGAGAAATTCAATGTATAGGTGCAACTACATTAGATGAGTATAGAAAGTATATAGAAAAAGATTCCGCTTTAGAGAGGAGATTCCAACCTATAAATGTAGGAGAACCTACAAAAGAAGAAACAATAGAGATTTTAAAAGGATTAAGAGATAAGTATGAAGCACATCATAGAGTTAAATTTACAGATGATGCTATATATGCAGCGGTCAATTTATCAGATAGATATATAAGAGATAGATTTTTGCCAGATAAAGCAATAGATTTAATAGATGAAGCTGGTTCAAAGGTTAGAATAGAAAATTTAATTGCACCACCAGATTTAAAAAATATAGAGGAACAATTAGATAAAGTTGTTAAAGAAAAAGAAGATGCAATAAGAGTTCAGGATTTTGAAAAAGCTGCTAACTTAAGGGATAAAGAAAAGGAATTAAAAGAAAAGTTAGAAGGGTTAAAAAAGGATTGGAATGCAGAAAAAGAGGGTTCTAATTTAATTGTATCAGAACAACAAATAGCATCAGTAGTTTCAAAGTGGACTAATATACCAGTTAATAAGCTTACGGAAAAGGAATCTGAAAGACTTTTAAAATTAGAAGATATTCTTCATAATAGAGTAATTGGGCAAGAAGAAGCTATTAAATCAGTATCAAAATCTGTAAGAAGGGCAAGAGTAGGCTTAAAAGATCCAAAGAGACCAATAGGGTCATTTATATTTTTAGGACCAACAGGTGTAGGAAAAACTGAATTAACAAAAGCTTTAGCAGAAGCTATGTTTGGAAATGAAAATAATATGATTAGAGTTGATATGTCAGAGTATATGGAAAAGCATTCAGTATCCAGATTAATAGGATCACCTCCAGGATATGTAGGACATGATGAAGGAGGTCAATTAACAGAGAAAGTAAGGACAAATCCATATTCAGTTGTGTTATTTGACGAAATAGAAAAAGCTCATCCAGAAGTATTTAATATATTACTTCAAATATTAGAAGATGGAAGGCTTACAGATGGCAAAGGTAAGACAGTAGATTTTAGAAACACTATAATCATAATGACATCTAATGTGGGAGCATCAACTATAAGTAGGCAAAAAACATTAGGTTTTAATACTTCTATAGAAGAAGAAAGAGAAACAGAATATGAAAAAATGAAAGATAACATTATGCATGAGTTAAAACATTCATTTAGGCCAGAATTCTTAAATAGAATAGACGATATAATAGTTTTCCATCAATTAAGAGAAGAGCATATTAAAGAAATAGTTAAGCTTATGCTAAAAATTGTATCAAATAGAGTTGAAGATCAAGGAATCAAATTAGAGTTTACAGAAGAGGCAGAAAAAATATTGGCAAAAGAAGGATATGATACTAATTATGGAGCTAGACCTTTAAGAAGAGCTATAACTAAAATTGTAGAAGATAAATTGTCAGAAGAAATATTAAAAGGTAATATTAAAAAAGGTGATTCAGTTAAAGTTAATACTATTGAAGATAAATTGAATTTTTCTAAAATCTAAATTTTGAATTTAATTCTAAACCAATAATTAAATTTATTTAATTATTGGTTTTTTAAAATTATTTGTACTAATTGATGTTATAATAATATTATTGTAATTAAGGTTTTGGAGTTGATTAAATGGCTAAAAATAAAATTGTATATACATGTCAACAATGTGGGTACGAATCTATAAAATGGGTAGGAAAATGCCCTGGATGCAATACTTGGAATAGTATGGTAGAGGAAGAAAAACAATCAACTAATAAGACTATAAAAAATATAAATATTAAATCAGAACCTAAAATGATATCCACAATAAAATCTAGTGAATACGAAAGATTAGATACTGGAATAAAGGAACTAAATAGAGTTTTAGGTGGTGGTATAGTTAAGGGATCTCTAACTCTTATATCTGGCTCTCCTGGAATAGGAAAGTCCACAATACTTTTACAAGCTGCTAATAATATTGCTACTAAGTATGGTAAGGTTTTATATGTATCAGGAGAAGAATCAGAAGAGCAAATAAAAATGAGGGCAGATAGACTTAAGGTAATATCAAAAGATATATACATACTTTCAGAAACAAATGTGGATATAATAAAAGAACACATTACGACAATTAATCCTAAATTTGTTATAATAGATTCTATACAGACTCTTTTTAAAAGTGAACTATCTTCAGCTCCAGGTACTGTGTCTCAAGTTAGGCAGTGTTCTAACGATATTATGCATATAAGCAAAAATAATAACATACCTTTCTTTATAGTGGCACATGTTACAAAGCAAGGAGAATTAGCAGGACCTAGAGTTTTAGAACATATGGTAGATACGGTTTTATCTTTTGAAGGAGAAAGAACCCAAGAATTTAGGATTTTAAGAACAGTAAAAAATCGTTTCGGAACTACAAGTGAAATAGGAGTTTTTGAAATGGCAGGAGAAGGACTATTAGAAATAAGCAACCCTTCCGCTGTATTTTTAGAAGAAACTGAATTTCAAAGGGAAGGTTCTGTAATAATAGGTATAATGGAAGGTACTAGACCAATACTTATAGAAATACAAGCGTTGGTAAGTGAAACAAAAGCTTATATGCCAAGAAGAACAGCAGTAGGAGTAGACACAGCTAGATTGAATTTAATATTAGCCGTGTTAGAAAAAAAATTAAATATACCTTTTTATAATTGCGATGTATATGTTAATGTAGTAGGAGGGTTAGATTTAACAGGGACTTTTGCTGATTTAGGATTAGCATTAGCTTTAATATCTAGTGCTAAATCAAAAGATATAAAATTACCTAAAGTTTTAGTAGTTGGAGAAATAGGACTTACAGGAGAGGTTCGCCCCGTAAGTTTTTGTGATAGAATAGTAAATGAAGGCATAAAAATGGGATTTACCAGTATAATTATACCTGATAGAAATAAAGACAAAATTTCTGTAAAAAATAATGTTAATCTAATTGGTATATCTTCTTTAAGAGAAGGTATTAATAAAGTATTTTAATTGTGTAGGGTGAGAGAAGTGAGAATAGAAAAAGATAAAGAATTAATGAATATACTTAAAATAATGGCCCCAGGGACCCCACTAAGAGAGGGGTTAGAGAATATATTAAGAGCTAAAACCGGTGGATTATTAGTTCTAGGAGATAGTGATCAAATATTAAAATTAGTAGACGGTGGATTTAAAATTAATTCAGAATATAGTCCATCTTATGTTTATGAACTAGCTAAAATGGATGGTTCAATTGTGTTAAGCAGCGATTTAAAGAAGATATTATGTGCTAATGCTCAATTAATACCGGATTCATCTATACCTACTTTTGAGACAGGAACAAGACATAGAACTGCTGATAGAGTAGCGAAACAAACAGGAGCCATAGTAATAGCTATTTCTCAGAGGAGAAATATAATAACTGTTTATAAGGGTGGAATAAAGTATGTATTAAGAGATAGTAGTATAATATTAGCAAGAGCTAATCAAGCTCTGCAAACTTTAGAAAAATATGTAGCTGTTTTAGACAGAGTAGTAAATAATTTGAATATACTAGAATTTAAGGATATAGCAACTTTATTTGATGTAGTAACTGCTATTCAAAGATCCGAAATGGTTATGAGAATAGTTAGTGAAATAGAAAGATATATATGTGAATTAGGTAATGAAGGAAGACTAATTGATATGCAATTAAGTGAATTAATAAAAAGTGTAGAAGAAGATGGCATTCTGCTTATAAGAGACTATTGTAGAAGTAATATGGAATATGAGGATATATACAAACAAATACAAGGACTTTCATCAGAAGAACTTTTAAATTTAGATGGATTATCAAAAATTATAGGATATACAGGAGTACCTTTGGTAGATACACTTATTTCACCCCGAGGATATAGGATGATTAATAAAATACCGAGAATACCAAGTAATGTAATAGAAAATTTAGTAGCTAATTTTAATCAGTTAAAATGTGTAATGGAAGCATCCTATGAGCAATTAGATAATGTAGAAGGGATTGGAGAAGCTAGAGCTAAAGCTATAAAAAATGGATTAAGAAGACTTAGAGAACAAATAATGCTAGATAAAGTATAGCACAAAGTATTAAAATACTTTGTGCTATACTTTATCTCATACTATATTTGCCTAATGTATTTATTTTATTATATTCTTTTAACAATATATCATATAAGTTTAAATCTAATAAGTTGCATAGAGAGGTCAAATAAAATAAATTATTACCAATTTCTCTTTCAATTACATCTCTACAGTTATCACAAAGTTCACCATTAATGTGAGATTTTAAACAATCTCTGAGAGCTTCTATATCTATACTATCTGAAGGCAATTTTTGCTTTTCTGCTTTAACTGAAACACAGCCACAGTTAGTTATTGATTTAGCTATAGCTCTATTTACTCTCGCATTAGATTCACTGTATTTGGTTAAAATATCTAATATACTCTTATGTCTTAAAAGAGAATCATTAACAGAATTTTGAAAATCATCAAAAATTACATCTTTCATAGGGTTCAACTCCTTATAAAGATTTCATATGTGTACTATAAACTATTATAGGTTCCTATCATTAACCTTGTCAATAAGTGTATAAGTTAAATCATATTTATATCATAAATTAAAATCAATATTTTTTATAGGGGGATACTCATGTTAAATAATACCTATATATTATTAAAGAAGGAAATGGAAAAAATATGAAGAATATATATAGTTAAAGTAGTAAAAATTTAATATTAAAAACAAAAATATAAAGGAAAACAAATATTAAACAAAGTGTGTATTTTCATAAATAATTATTAATTATTTTTAGGATTGTTGAAAATTAATAATTATTAATATATATTAAATATAAAAAGGATTGAAAATCTTAATAATTGTTAACAATTATTAAGAGGAGGTGAAATGGATGTTAAATAAAATATTAAGATGGCTTTTTACAATAATAGGATTAGCCTTAGGGTATATAATTGGGGGATTAATTATGTCAACCAACTATTTCTCTAGTTTATCTTATTTTAATGGAAGTCAAGTTAAGTCAGCTTTCTTTTTAATTTTATGTTCTATAGTTTTTGGAATAATATTATTTCTTATATCCCCATGGATAAATTCTATAATATTGAAAATAATGGATTATATAGTAAGAAGTTTGCAAAAATTATCTGCCAATGAAATTGTATTTGGAACTGTTGGAGCTATATTGGGATTGGCTATATCAGCTTTATTCGTTAATTTGCTAGCTCAGATCCCTATAATAGGAGTAATATTAGCCGTAGTTGTTGCTATTATTATGGCTGCATTAGGAGCCAATATTGCAATTAAAAGAAAAGAAGAATTAATATCACTTTTTTCTAATATAAAAAGAAATTCACCAGCAAAAGAAAAAAAGGCAAAGTCTAATAAAAGTAATGCAACCCCTAAAGTATTAGATACATCTGTTATAATAGATGGAAGAATATTTGATATATGTCAGACTGAATTTATAGAAGGAACTTTGGTAATACCTACTTTTGTTTTAGCAGAGCTTAGGCATATAGCGGACTCTTCAGATAGCTTAAAGAGGAATAGAGGGAGAAGAGGCTTAGATATACTAAACAAAATACAAAAGGAACTAAATATAGATGTGCAAATATATGAAAAGGACTTCCCAGAAATAGCAGAGGTAGATAGTAAATTATTAAAATTAGCTCAGGTTTTAAACGGTAAAGTAATAACTAATGATTATAATTTAAATAAAGTAGCTGAATTTCAAGGAGTACCTGTATTAAATATAAATGAATTAGCAAATGCAGTAAAGCCTGTTGTGTTACCGGGAGAGGAAATGAATATCCAAATTGTTAAAGATGGTAAAGAGGCTAATCAAGGAATAGCTTACTTTGATGATGGAACTATGATTGTAGTAGAAGGGGCTAAAAAACGTATAGGACAAAACTTAGACGTAGTAGTAACCTCTGTTTTACAAACAGCAGCAGGAAGAATGATTTTTGCTAAGAGAAAAGAGGAGTCTTAGCATGAGTAAAAATTCTGTTATTATAGTTGCTGCTGGAAAAGGCAAAAGAATGAATAGCAATATAAGCAAGCAGTTTTTAAAGATAAAAAATAAACCTATTCTTTATTATACGTTAAGCAAATTTTCAACCCATGAATCTATAGATGAAATAGTGCTAGTTACCTTAGAAGATAAAATAGAAGTTTGTAGGGATATTATAGATAAATATAATATTAATAAGGTATCTAAAATAGTTCCAGGGGGTAAGGAGAGACAGGATTCTGTTTATAATGGATTAAAAGCTGTATCAAAGAATTGTGATGTAGTATTAATCCATGATGCAGCAAGACCTTTTGTTACTAGTGATATTATAGAGAATGGTATAAGATATGTAAAGCAATACGGAGCCGCTGCTTCTGGAGTAAGGCCAAAGGATACTATAAAAATAAAAGATAAACAAGGATTTGCAATAGACACTCCTAGCAGAGAGGATCTATTTATAGTTCAAACTCCTCAGTGTTTTGATTACAATATAATATTAGATTGTCATGAAAAGTTAAAAAAACATAATAAAAAAGTAACAGATGATACTATGGTTTTGGAAAATTACGGTAAATCAGTATATTTATATGAAGGCAGCTACAGTAATATAAAAATAACAACTCCTGAAGATTTAATATTAGGAGAACAAATATTAGAAAAGCTAACTTAGCAACAAAACTCGTCCTAATAAGGGGCGAGTTTTGTTTATATATTGCATATTTTAAATTTTAATTTGGAATATTTTGAAATATAATAAATAATTTAGGGGGGAAGTTATGAGATTATCAAAAACATTAGTGCATAGTTTAAGAGAGTATCCAGCAGATCTGGATATGGATAGTCAAAAATTATTATTAAAAGGAGGATTAATAACTAAAGTAGACAGTGGACTATATGCATTTACACCTTTAGGATATAGTTTTTTAGAAAACATTCAAAAGATAATTGAGGATAATTCAAAAAAAAATGGCGGCTTTCAAATATCCATACCGTATATAAAGGATTTCCAAGATGTAAGTAAAAAAAATAATGAGTTTATATTAGATTCTAATGAGGAGAACTTAAGATTTATAAACTTTTTAAAAAATAATGTAACGTCTTATAAGCAATTGCCTTTGTTTTTTTATGAAAACAATACAGAGATTAATTATAAAGGAAAAAATAATTTAGGAATTATGTGTGGAAAACAAGTATTAAAAGAGCATTTTTATATGATGTTAGATGAAGAAAATAATAAATTTAATAAAGAAGAATTAATAAAACTTTATAAAGACATTTTTAAAATCATGAATTTACAATACCATATAGTAGAGGATGAACTAGATGGAACCATAAAATTTATCATATATGATAACATAGGAGATTCACATATAGTTGAGTGTAAAAGCTGTAATTATGGTAATGAAATCAATAGAGCTTTATCTATACCAGATTATAATATAGAAAAGGATTTAAAAGAATTAAATAAAATAGAAACACCTGATATAAAAACTATGGAGGAGCTAGGCGAATTTTTTAAGGTGCCTTATAGAAAGCTTACAAAAACAATAATATATAAGTGTAATAATGCTTCTATTGTTGCAGTTATGGTAAGAGGTGATAGGGATATAGATGAATTTAAGGTTATTAAAAATTTAGGCAATATAGGAAATTTAGAATTAGCAGGAGAAGATATAGTTAAACAGGCTACAAATGCAGAGATAGGTTTCGCTGGCCCAATTAATTTAAAAGTTGATAATATATTGGTAGATGAAGAAATAACTAAAATGAATAATTTTATGGTAGGTGCAAATGAAACAGGGTATCATTATGAAAATGTTAATTATAGAAGAGATTTTAAAGGAATAGTTGGAGAATTTAGAAAGATACATAAAGATAGTAGATGTATCCTATGTGGTAATAAATTGGAAATTAATGAGGGCTTTGTTATAGGGGAAATCAAAAAAATAGAAGAAAACTTAATAAAAAATGAATGCGCTACATTCATTGATAATAAAGGAAAGAGTAAGCCATTTACAATTTATAAAGGTTTTATGGACATATATAAAATTATTTCCTGGGCAATAGAACAAAATAAAGATGAATTAGGGATTGTGTGGCCTATGGAAGCATCAGCATTTAAAATTATAGTAACTATAGCTAATGAAAAGGATGAACAACAGTTTAAAGTAGCGGAAGAAATTTATAGCAACCTAGTTAATAGTGGAATAAGCACAATTTTAGATGATAGAAAAGAAAGAGCAGGAGTAAAATTTAAAGATGCGGATTTATGGGGAATACCTATTAGAATAACTGTTGGTAAAAATATAAAAGAAAATAATGTAGAAATAAAATTAAGAAATTTAAAAGAGAAGAAAGAAATCCCAATAGATCAATTACAAGAAAGTATTAAAAGTTTATTGGGTATGGCTTAATAGATTGAATAAAAATATTATATGGTTTATTATAAAAATATAATTTAGAATGGGATGGGAGATAGATGATCATGGAGTTAAATTTAGATACAATAAAAAAAGCTCAAAATAATATAAAAACAGTAGTTAGAAAAACACCTTTATTTTATTCAAGTACTTTTTCTAAAAAAACGGGATATGAAGTATATTTAAAATGTGAAAACAAACAAAAGACTGGAGCTTTTAAATTAAGAGGTGCATATAACAAGATAGTTTCATTAACTGAGGAAGAAAAGGAAAAGGGTGTTATTGCATCCTCTGCAGGAAATCATGCTCAAGGAGTTGCTTATGCAGCTACAGCTTTTGGAATAAAATCTACTATAGCTATGCCTAAAACTGCTCCTCAAGCTAAGGTCATGGCAACAAAAGGATATGGAGCAGAGGTTGTCCAGCACGGGGAAGTTTATGATGAATGTTATGAAAAAGCATTAGAAATACAAAAGGCTACAGGAGCTACTTTTGTACACCCTTTTAATGATATACATGTTATGGCAGGTCAAGGCACAATAGCTTTAGAAATATTAGAAGAAATAGAGGATATAGATGCTATAATAGTTCCAATAGGAGGAGGAGGACTAATATCAGGAATAGCTGTAGCGGCTAAATCCATAAAGCCAGATATAAAAATTATAGGAGTTCAATCAGCTATTATAGCCTCTACAAAGGCATCTTTAGAAAAAGATGAAATTGTAACTTTGCCAGGAGCTAAGTCTTTAGCAGATGGTATTTCAGTAAAGACTCCAGGAGATATTGCTTTTAAATATATTAGAGAATATGTAGATGAAGTAGTTACGGTTACAGAGGATGAAATAGCCTATGGAATTTTTGAACTTATTGAGAAAACAAAAGTTATTGCAGAGGGTGCAGGAGCATCAACCGTTGCAGCTTTATTAGCTAATAAGATTAATATTAAAGGTAAAAAAGTTGTGGCTTTAATAAGTGGTGGTAATATAGATATAGCTATGATATCTAAAATAATAGATAGACAGCTTATAATGCTTAAGAGAAGAATAAGATTTAAGGTAGAATTACAGGACAAAATAGGAGAGTTCGAGGATGTTATTTCAAATATTGTTTCTACGGGAGCCAATATAGTTAAGGCTAGACAGGATACTAATTGGAGTGAAAAAGGGTTAGAATATGCAAATGTAATATTTGAAGTAGAAGTTCAGAGTAAAGAACAAGGAGATAAATTATTGAAACAACTTAGTGAAAAAGGGTATAATATACAAACAAATATATGTATGTAATAAATTTAGCAAAATAGGAGGTAAATAGATGAAGGTTTACAATACTTTAACTAATAAAAAAGAAGAGTTTGTTACGTTAGTACCAGGAGAAGTAAAAATGTATGTTTGTGGTCCTACGGTATATAATTTTTTCCATATAGGAAATGCTAGAACCTTTGTAGTCTTTGATAGTATAAGAAGATATTTAGAATATAGGGGTTATAAAGTGAAATTTATTCAAAATTTTACTGATATAGATGATAAGATGATAAAAAAAGCTAATGAAGAAGGAATAACGGTAAAAGAATTAGGCGATAGATTCATAAAAGAATATTATAAAGATGCAGATGACTTAAATATTGAAAGAGCAACTAAAAATCCAAGAGCAACTGAATTTATGGACGAGATAATAAGATTTGTAAGTGATCTAATAGAAAAAGGATATGCTTATGAAATAGATGGAGACGTATATTTTAGTACTAAAAGATTTGGCGATTATGGTAAATTATCAGGACAAAATTTAGAAGAATTACAATTAGGATCAAGAATAAATGTGGATGAAAGAAAAAAAGATCCTATGGACTTTGCTATATGGAAAAGCCAAAAGCCAGGAGAACCTGCTTGGGAAAGTCCTTGGGGAATGGGAAGACCAGGTTGGCATATAGAATGCTCATGTATGGCTTATAATTTGTTAGGAGAAACAATAGATATACATGCAGGAGGATCAGATTTATCATTTCCACATCATGAAAATGAAATAGCTCAAAGTGAGGCAAGAACAGGAAAACAATTTGCAAAGTATTGGTTACATTCAGCTTTTGTTAATGTGAATAATCAAAAGATGTCTAAATCATTAAATAATTTCTTTACAGCAAGAGAAATATTAGAAAAATATGATGCAGATGTTTTAAGAATGTTTATGTTATCAGGACATTATAGAACTCAAATAAACTTTAGTATGGAGTTATTAGATTCAACTAAAGCAGCTTTAGATAGATTATATAATTCTATAAATAATTTAGAAAATTTATTAGATGAAGTAAAAAATGAAGAATTAAGAGATGAAGAATTAGAATACAAGAATGAATTACAAAAATATAAAGAAAAATATATAGAAAAAATGGATGATGATTTTAATACAGCAGATGCTATATCTGTAATATTTGATTTAATAAGAGATGTTAATACAAATGTTACTATAGAATCATCAAAAGAACTAGTTAAATATACATTAGATTTAATAAGAGAATTAGGGAACCCTTTAGGAATATTACAAGAATCAACTAAGGCTAGTTTAGAAGAAGAGATTGAAAAGCTTATAGAAGAAAGACAAAAAGCTAGAAAAGAAAAAAATTGGGCATTAGCAGACAAAATTAGAGATAATTTGAAGGAAAGAGGCATTGTTTTAGAAGATACACCACAGGGAGTAAGATGGAAGCAAATATAAGATATAAGTACTAGTGGATTAATAAAAATAGAATGAGTGGAGAGTAATATGGATTTTAGTTTATTTCAAAATAAGTTTACTATTAAGGATGGGAAAACATTAAATCCTCTAGTACTTGCATTCATAGGAGATGCAGTATATGAGGTTTTTATAAGAACATTTCTTGTAGATAATAATAGAGAGTTAAATGTGCATAAACTACATGTGAATGCTATAAAATATGTAAAGGCTCATGGACAGAGTGATTGTATAAAAGATATAATGGGAGATTTAAATGAAGATGAGCTTTATATATTTAAAAGAGGAAGAAATGCTAAATCAGGAACGGTGCCTAAAAATGCTGATGTTCAAGAATATAGATTTGCAACGGGTTTTGAAGCCCTTATAGGTTTTTTATATATAACAGATCAACAGGAAAGATTAAATTATTTATTAAATAATATAGTTACTTTAAATGGAAAAAAAGGAGCACTTGATAATGAAAGTTAAATTATTAGAATATACACCAAATGCAGAAAAATTAATAGCTTCCGCAGCAAAATTATGTTATAGTTCATCTGGAATTGAAGATTTACAAAATAATTTAGATAAAGAAAAAGTGGATAAATTTTTAAATATGTTAATGTCCTATGGACATGAATCACCAATAGAACATGTTTCTTTTACTTTTGGTATAGAGGGAGTATCAAGAAGTTTAACACATCAACTTGTGAGGCATAGAATAGGTTCTTATTCACAACAAAGCCAAAGGTATGTTAGGTTAGATCAATTTGAATATGTTATTCCACCTTCTGTAGAAAAGGATGAAGAAGCGAAAAAAATATATATAGAAACTATGAAAAATTGCCAGAAGTCCTATGATAATATTGCAAGCATTTTAAAAGAAAAATATATTAATGATGGATTAAGGGCTATGGATGCAGAAAAAAAGGCTATAGAAGATGCAAGGTATGTATTTCCAAATGCTTGTACAAGTAAAATTATAGTTACAATGAATGCCAGAAGTTTAATGAATTTCTTTAGACATAGATGCTGCAATAGGGCACAATGGGAAATAAGAGAACTAGCTGAAATTATGTTGTTTGAAGTTAAAGAGGTTGCACCAACATTATTTAAATATTGTGGACCAGGTTGTGTAAATGGACCTTGTCCAGAGGGAAAAATGTCCTGTGGTAAAATAAAAGAAGTTAGAGAAAAATATAATGTGAAATTACACAAGGAGAGTAAGTAATAATGAAAAACAGAGTTGGTCAACAGGAAGAAATAAGGGAAGATATAATAGAAGGCAGAAATGCAGTAATAGAAGCATTAAAGTCAAATAAAACTATAGAAAAGGTAATGGTAGCAAAGGGAGATTTAGAAGGATCTATCAAAATTATAATATCTTTAGCTAAGGAAAAAGGAATAGTGATAAATGAAGTTGATAGAAAAAAACTTGATTCTATATCTCAAACAAGAGCCCATCAGGGAGTTATAGCTTTTACAACTCCATATCAATATTGTGCAGTAGAAGATATTATAAGATATGCAAAACAGAAAGAAGAAGAGCCTTTTATAGTAATATTAGATGAAATAGAAGATCCACACAATTTTGGATCTATATTAAGAACCGCAGAAGTTTGTGGGGTACATGGTGTCATAATACCTAAAAGAAGAAATGTAGGAGTTACTCCTACTGTTTATAAAACATCTGCTGGAGCTGTAGAATACATGAAAATAAGTAAGGTTACTAATATAAATAATGTTATAGATAAACTTAAGGAAAAGGGTATATGGATATATGGGGCGGATATGTGTGGAAATGACTATTGCTTTGATGTAAGCTTATCTGGACCTATAGCATTAGTTATAGGAAGTGAAGGAAGAGGGATATCAAAGCTAACTAAAAGCAAATGTGATGTTTTAGTTAAAATTCCAATGCTCGGAAATATAACATCTCTTAATGCCTCTGTTGCTGGAGGAATGCTAATGTATGAAATATTAAAACAAAGAATGAAGAGTAAATAATTATGAAATATATATTTGTAGATGCTTATAATGTCATAAATAGTTGGAAAGAGTTAAAAAAAATAAAGGACTATAATTTAGAAATGTCAAGAGAGCAACTATTAGATATATTAAACAATTATGCTTCATATAATCAATATCGTATTTATGTGGTTTTTGATGCACATCAGACGGAAGGTGCAGAAAATATAGAGAAAATAAATAACAATTTAATAGTAGTGTTTACAAAAGAAGGGGAAACTGCAGATAGTTTTATTGAAAGATCTATAAATGATTTAGGTAGAAAGATAGATGTATCTGTAGTAACATCAGATTCATTAGAACAACAATTAATATTTCAAAGAGGGGCTACCAGGATATCTTCATTAGAGTTTTATTCACAGGTCAAAGAAACAGAGAAGAATATAAAAGAAAGGATAAAAAAAGAATTTTCTAAAAAAGGGAATAGACTTGGAGAAATATTGCAAGAAGATTTATTAGAAAAATTGGAAAAAATAAGAAGAAGCACGTAATTTACCTTGACGTTGTTATTAACACTAATGTATAATCAAATATGTGGTTATATTTATTTTGGGGGGGGATACCTTGGATAGAAAGGTTCAAATTAATAGTAAAACTTCCTCCTTTGAAGGATGTGTAGATGAGGAAATAGTTATGGAAGCCAAAGCAGGAAATTCTAGAGCACAAGAATATATAATTGGCAAGTATGAGAATTTTGTTAAAGCTAAGGCAAAATCTTATTTTTTAATAGGAGCAGATAAAGAAGATATATATCAAGAAGGTATGATAGGTCTATATAAAGCTATAAGAGACTTTAAACCGGATAAATTATCTTCCTTTAAAGCCTTTGCTGAGCTGTGTGTTACTAGACAAATTATAACGGCTATAAAAACAGCAACTAGACAAAAACACATTCCGCTTAACACATATGTTTCTTTAAATAAGCCAATATATGATGAGGAGTCAGATAGAACCTTATTGGATATTTTATCAGAAGCTAAAGTGGCTAATCCAGAGGAATTAATTATAAGTAGAGAAGAACTAAAGCATATACAAAATGAGATAGGCGAAGTATTATCAGATCTTGAAATGGAAGTTTTAATGTCTTATTTAGATGGAAAATCTTATCAAGAAATTGCCTGCGATTTAGATAGGCATGCTAAGTCTATAGACAATGCACTACAAAGAGTAAAAAGAAAATTAGAAAAATGCTTAAATAATAAATGATTTTACATATTGACAATAAAAACCGATTTTACTATAATTAATAATTGGTATATGATTATTTTGAGCGAGAGTAGTTCAGTGGTAGAACACTAGCTTCCCAAGCTAGTTGCCGCGGGTTCGATCCCCGTTTCTCGCTCCAAGTTTTAATATTAAAGTTGCCCATGTAGCTCAGTCGGCAGAGCGTCACCTTGGTAAGGTGGAGGTCACCGGTTCAATCCCGGTCATGGGCTCCAGAAATTACAAGGAACACAACACACCAGGATGAGTTTACTTGTACAAATAAATATATAAACACAAAAAAGGAGGAAATAAAAATGGCAAAAGCAAAATTTGAAAGAAGCAAGCCTCATGTAAACATAGGAACAATAGGTCACGTAGACCACGGTAAGACAACATTAACAGCAGCTATTACAACAGTATTAGCAC
>NZ_BAAAAP010000036.1:0-24197 GCF_054768215.1 Clostridium sp. CTA-1 | reverse complement strand
ATACTAATGAACATATAAGTTTGTTTATTAGTGTTTTTTTATTTGCAGTGTTAAAATTAAATCTACTTCATTTTGAATCAATCTTATTTTTATTTAAATTTTATATATAATGTTTAAATAAAGTTTATTAAACAATTTTTAATTATAAATAATGATAATGAGCTCTAAATAATAAATTAACTTATATTTAGTATGTTATAAGATTTGAAATAAAAACGTATATGTCTTTTATTGGTATAATAATATTATTAGACATTAAAAAGGGGATGGGACATTGCTTATAGTAAGTATAATTTTAACATTAATTTTAACTGGAGTAGCTGGATGTATTGGAAAGCTAAAAGTAAAAACAGCCAAAGACTTTATAAATGCAGACAATAAATTAGGTGTATTAGGCGTAACTAGTATGCTTATGGGATCTATAATAGGTGGCGCTTCCACTGTAGGTACTGCACAGATGGCTTATAAACACGGGATTTCTGCTATATGGTTTATATTAGGTTTATGTATTGCTAGTATTTTATTGGGACTTATATATTCAAACCAAGTTGGTAAGGATAATATGACTACACTACCTGAGATCATAGGAACCACTTATGGTTTAAAAGCAAGAACTAGTTCTAGTTTATTACTTTCTTTAGGTATGTTTATTCATATAAATGGTCAAGTATTAGCTTGTACTCCTCTTTTTACATCTATATTTAATATAGATGTAAAAATAACTTCTATAATAGTAATTTTTTTATTAGTTTTTTATATAATCTTCGGAGGTTTCTGGGGAAGTACTATGGTAGGTGCTGTTAAAACTGTACTTTTATATACTACAAGTATAATATGTGGAATTATATTAATATTTTCATTAAATGGAACTACAGAAATTTTTAATCACTTTCCTAAAAATCCTTGGTTCAATATATTTAGTGATGGTATTTTTGAAGATTTAGCCTCAGGATTCTCAACAGTACTTGGAGTACTATCTACTCAGACCTACTTTCAATCTATTATGGCAGGCAAAAATCCTAAAACTTCTAAAATAAGTTCTTTTTTAGTAGCTTTTTTAATATTTCCAGTAGGCATTGTATGTACATTTATAGGAATGTACATGAGAATTCATTTTCCAAGCATAAATCCAAATGAAGCTTTTCCTCTATTTTTAATTAATTATCTTCACCCAATTTTAGGTGGAGTATCCATAGCTACAGTACTTATATCCTCCATAGCTACTGGTGCCGGATTGGCCTTAGGTATAGCTACCATGATGGTAAAAGATATTATACCAACTTTATCTAATAAAAAATTAGAAGATAAAAAACAAATTTTATATTTAAGAATATGTATTTTAATAATAGGTGTTCTAACTTTGGCAATAGTTATAAATAACACTGATTCCATGATATTAAATTGGGGATTCTTATCTATGATATTTAGAGCCACACCTATTTTTATACCAGTATTATGTGCATTATTTTTTAAAAACAAGATTAATAATAAATCAGGATTTTATTGCGTATTAGTTGGTCCACTATCAAGTATTTTATGGATAATTATTGGATTTAGTGGAATAACTTCTATATATATAGGTATTACTATGAATATAATTACCATGGCTATAGCAAGTAAAAAATTTAATTCTATGGAAAAAATATAAATTTTATTTTGTACTGTATTAAAAGACCTCTTTTGATTAAAGATAATACTATATTAATTAAAGGAGGTTCAGTATGGCTAAAAAAGGAATGAAAAGACCTTCTCAAGAGGAAAATAATAAGGGTCAAACAAAAAAAAGAAAAAACACTCCACCTTCTGTACCAGAAGTAAAATAATTTTTAGAGTATAAAGTTTTAAACTTTATACTCTTTATTTTATTATATATTAATGGTAACATATTGTAGAATATACACCTATTTTGGCATATTTTAAATTAATATTAATCCTAGGAGGATTTCGATGAAAAAAATACTAAACATATTAGCTCAAAGGCCTGACAAAACTGGAAGTGGTATGTATCTTCAAGCCCTTGTTAAAGAAGCTGATAAAAATGGTTATAAGCAAGCTGTAATAGCTGGTATATCAGCAAAGGATAAAAAGATAACTTTTTCTTCAAAGAATCCTATTACATTTTTTCCTGTAATATTTGAAACTTCAAATTTACCTTTTCCTATTGTGGGTATGAGCGATGTAATGCCTTATGAAAGTACAAAATATAAAGATTTATCCATAGATATGCTAAAAAAATGGGAAATTTCTTTCTCATCAGTTATAAAAAAAGCTATTGATGAATTTAATCCAGACATAATAATATGTCACCATTTATGGATTTTAACTGCTTTAGTAAAGGAGCTATATCCAAATAAAAAAATTATAGCTTTTTGCCATGGAACAGATTTAAGACAATTTGAATCCTTTAAAAATAGTACTAACCCTATTTCAAAAGAAATATTAAATTATGTAATAACTAATTGTAATAATTTAGAAGCTGTAATAGTATCTCATAAAGATGAAAAAATACGGGTTATAGAATCCTATAAAATAGATGAAAATAAAGTATATATTGCAGGTACAGGTTTTAATCCAGATACTTTTTATATAAATGAAAAAAAAATTAATTCAAATAAAATTAAAATAGTCTATGCTGGCAAACTAAGCTATTCCAAAGGAGTACCTTTTTTAATTAATTCAATTAACCTAATAAAAAAATATGTAAATAATATAGAACTTTACCTAGCTGGTTCTGGGGCTGGTGATGAAACTATAAGTATAATTAAATTATGCAAAAACAATTCTTGTAATTTTAATATAAATGTTTTAGGATCTATTTCTCAAAAAAAATTATCTGACTTATTTAGAGAATGTGATATACTAGTACTTCCTTCTTTATATGAAGGCTTACCTTTAGTATTAATAGAAGCTATGGCCTGTGGGCTAAAAATAGTTTGTACAGAACTGCCTGGTATAAAGGAATGGATGGGAGAAACAATTAACAATAGTGGCATTATAGAATATATTCCTATGCCTAAATTAAAAAATATAGATACTATAGTACCTGAAGAAATACCTAATTTTGAACATAATATAGCTTTATTTATAGAAAAACAAATTAAAAATGATTTAGTAATAAATGCTAAGCTTAAAGAGGCTATAGCGAGCAAATCCTGGGCGAAGGCCTTCTCAAATATAGAAAAATTATTTTAAATTTTCTATACTATGTGTCATACTCTTACTAAAAAACATATATTTATTATAAATAAATCCAATATAATCTAAAAATAACTTAATAAATAAAAGAGATAATATCTAAAAATCCAACATTATCTCTTTTTATTTGTATTTAATTATAATAATAAATTTTTAATGTATTATATAATTTTATATATTTTATTATCTAAATTATTAATTACTTTATTATATATATCTATATATTTATATCCTCCATTATCATACATAGCGGGACAAACATTACTCTCTTTTATAGCTTGTATTAAATCCCTTTCATCTCTTATACCATTTGGAAATACAGTAGCATATTTACCCACATTTTCTATAACATGAGCATCACTAGATCCTATACATGGAAGGCTTAACTCTGTAGCTAAGGAATAGGCTAATAAATTTTGATGAGGTTCTGTACTACCATTAAAGGCTTCTACTCCAGATAAACCTAACATTTTTGCTTCTCTTATATAATCACCCATACCTCTATTGTTATTTCTATATGGGTGTGCACTAATAGCTACTCCATTATTCTCATATACTATTCTTAATAAATCTTTAGCATGCATTTTATTCTTAGGTATATCTTTTAATCCAAATACTAATATATCGCCTTCATATGTAAGTATTTCAGCACCAACAAGTATTAAAAATCCTGTAGCTTTTGAATAAGCATGTGCTTCATCCATAATATCGCTACTTTCATGGTCTGTGATACAAACTCCATCTAATCCTATTTCTTTTGCTCTTTTCACTATTTCTTCTAAAGATATTTTGCTATCTAATGAATATTTACTTTCATGTATATGAGTATCTATTATCATAAAATCCTCCAAAGATATAATTTATCATTATTATATGATAATATCATTTTTTTAAAATCATTTGTTGATTTATTAAATAAAATTATAGTCATAACCTATACTATAAATATTTATTATTATTTTTTCACAATACAATTAATCTATAAAATTAAAAATATTTAGTAATTTTATAAAAAAAAATCATGTAACCGATTCCACCTTCTTTTAAATTTCAATGATTTTAGATAAAATATATATGTGACTTTTTTATGTTTTTTAATACTTTTAAAAAATTAGGGAAAGGCGGCCTTTTTATATGAATTTAAAAAAGTTATTTGAACTTCAAGAAAATCTAGATGAACATATAACAAAAAATCATTCTCTACAAGGTAAATCCCTATTAAGTGAAAAAATTTTAGCTCTACAGGTTGAACTAGCTGAATTAGCTAATGAAACTAGATGTTTTAAATATTGGAGTATCAAATCACCTTCAAATAAATCTACTATACTTGAAGAATATGTGGATTGTATTCATTTTATTTTAACATTAGGATTAGAGCAAAACTTTAAGGATTTAACTCTGCAACCCAAAAATTTAAACTACAGTTTAACTGAACAATTTTTAAATCTTTATATAGATATAAATGATTTTATGATCTGTTCCTCTAAAGATCACTATATTACTTTATTTGAAGATTTTCTAGACTTAGGAATTAATTTAGGATTCTCAGAAAAAGATGTAGAAGAAGCTTACTTAAAAAAGAATAATATAAATCATGACAGACAAAATAATGGTTATTAGAGGATTTAAATGGATAATAAGTAAAATGTAACTTGTTATCCATTTTTTTTATATAATAATCTCTTATATTATAGGAAATCCTACTAAAATAAAGGAGGTTTTTATATATGATGGGAATAATATATTCAATAATATCAGGCTTAGCTATGACTTTGCAAGGAGTCTTCAATACTCGTTTAGGTGACAAAATAGGTATGTGGGAAACCAATACCTTTGTCCAAGGAACTGGATTTATAATAACTATTATAATTTGGATGTTGGCTGGTGATGGTAATTTTAAAGATATAAAAAATGCTAATAAGCTATATTTATTAGGAGGAGCTTTAGGAGTTATTATTATTTATACAGTAATGAAAGGCATTGGATCTTTAGGTCCTACCTGTGCTATAGGTATAATATTAGTATCCCAACTTACCTCTGCAGGAATAATAGATGCCTTTGGATTTTTTGATTCCCAAGTTATAAAATTTACTGCTAATAAACTTATAGGAGTTATAGTAATGTTAATTGGTATAATCATATTTAAATGTAAAGGTTAACATTTTATATACTATAAAAAAAAATTATAATTGTTATAACTTATATAAATAACATCTATTCAATTGTTTATCATCCCTAACTACAATAAACAATCTATAGCAATGATTTATTTACTTTTACTTTAATATTACAAATTGTTATAATAAATATAATATTATATCAATTTGGGAGGTAACTAAATGGATTTTAAACAAATAGAAGCTTTTATAAGTGTAGCTAAATATAAAAGTTTCTCTAAAGCAGCTAATTCAGTATTTCTATCACAACCTGCTATAAGTTCTCATATAGCTACTTTAGAAAAAGAACTTAGTGTACAACTTTTCGATAGAACATCTAAAGAAGTTTTATTAACCCCTGCTGGCAACTCCTTCTTAAAATATGCACTAGAAATTTTAAATGCTAGAGATAAAGCTGTATGTTGTTTATCTAATTTTAATAACACTGTCTGTGGAAAGCTAACTCTAACTGCCAGTAGTACCCCTTGTAACACTATAATACCAGATTTAGTTAAAGGTTTTGAAAATAAATTTCCAGATGTATCCTTTAATGTATTAGAACAAAGTTCTGGAGAAGTACTAGATAATTTATTAAACTTTAACTCGGAAATTGGCATTATTGGAGATTTAATAAGTGATGATAAAATTAAAACTTACAAACTAGTAGAAGATAATTTGGTTTTAATATCCAATCCTAGCTTAAACATTCCTGACGAAATAGATGCAGAATCCATATCAAAATATAAATTTGTACTTAGAAAAAAATCTTCTGCCACAAGAAAAACCTTTGAAAATAACTTAAAAAAATCTGGTATTGACCCATCAACTCTAGAAGTTTGTTGTGAAGTTAATAATTTGGATACAATTTTTCAATTTGTAAAGACTGGTGTAGGCGTATCTGTTATTTCTGAAAAGGTTTATAATGGTTACTTAGGATTAAATTCTATAAAGAAAAGCAAAATAACAAACCTAAATTTAAAAAGAAGCTTATATTTAGCAATCTGTTCTAAAAGAACCCTTACCCCTACAGCTAAAGCATTTTTCGATTTTTGCTTAGATTATTTTGATATACATAAAAGTAATCAGTAATATTAACATAAATATAATTTAATATAGGAACAATTTTAGGGTATCTTTACTATAATATATATGTAAGCATTTTAATAGGAGTTTTATATGTTTTCTTTTAAAAATAAAATTGAGGAAACTTTAAAAATAGCAATTAAAAATAACTACTATAAAAATTATAGAGTCCTTATTATTTGTACAAACCTTCAAAAGGATATAGAAAAAAAAGTTAAATTATACAAAGGTAGAATACTAAAATCCATAGCTTTATGTAATTGTGTTTGTGCTTATGTATCCTCTAGGGCTATTGAACGACTTTTAGAATATCCTCAAGTAATATATATATGTTTAGATCCTTATGCTTATATATGTGGAAATAGCGTATGTGCTTCTAATAATGTAACTATATCGGAAAGATACTCTCTTACAGGACAAAATATTGGAATAGGTGTTGTAGATACAGGTGTCTATCCCCACACAGATTTGATTAATCCTACTAATAGAATAAAAAGCTTTTTAGACTTAATAAATAACTATAATTATCCCTATGATGACAACGGACATGGTACCTTTATATCTGGTGTTATAGCCGGAAATGGCTCCTTATCTGATGGACTTTATAAGGGCATTGCTCCTAAAAGCCATCTATGTGTAGTTAAAGCTTTTAATAAATTAGGCAAAGGATTTGTATCTGACATATTGTTTGGAATTGAAAACTTAATAAATATAAAGGAAGAATTTAATATAAAAATTATTTGTCTTCCATTTGAAGTTCCTTCTATTAATTATAATATATTAGATTTATTTTCTAAAATTTTTAACATAGCTTTAAATAATAACATAATAATTATAGTACCTTCTGGCCATAATGGAAATAATGAAGGTTCTATACAAGGTATTGCAACTTTAAAATCTTGTATAACCGTGGGCGGAATAGACACTACACCCTTAGAAAAAAAACCATATATTTATTCCTCTTCTGGACCTTTTTCGAATATAGAAAAACCTGATTTAGCTGCTGCAGCCGTTAACATATGTTCATTAAATTCTAATACAAATTATATTTCTGAAAAAAGAGGTAGAAAAATATATCCTAAACCTCTTGAAGAAGCTTATACTAATTTTACTGGTACTTCTTGTGCCGCTGCATATATAAGCGGAGTATGCAGTTTATTATTTGAAAATAATCAAGAACTTCTATTTAAAGATATACTATCCCTAATGAAAGTATCTTGTTCTCTTTTACCTTTTTCTAAATGGATTCAGGGTGCTGGAATCATAGATATAAATAAGCTCTTACCTTAAAATATATAATAAAAAAAGAGCTTATGCTCTTTTTTTATACATTTTCTAATGCAAATTTTATAAAAGTTTTTAATAATGTAGATAAAAACTTATCTTTATGATATATAAGTATAAGTTTTCTCTTTATTTCGAACTCTTTTAACTTTGTCCATGATAATGTATTATTATTTATTTCATTTTTTATACATCTTTTGGATATACATGATATACCTAATCCGGCTTCAACAGCCTTCTTAATAGCCTCCGTATTTCCTAATTCAAAAGCTATGTTATAATTTACATTATTAGCTGTCATATAACTTTCAAAAACTTCTCTTGTACCACTTCCCATTTCTCTCATTATTATTTTTTCTTTATCTATTTCATCTATACTTATCTCATCTTTATTACTCCAAGGATGTTCTGGACTGGTTATAAAAACTAATTCATCATTACAAAAGTTTTCTTTTATAATTTCCTCATTATATACAGGCCCCTCAACAAATGCAAAATCAATACTGTTTTCTAATATCATATCACTTATCAATTTAGTATTCTCTATGGCTATAGATGTGTCTATACCTTTATACTCTTTTGTGAATTTACCTATTATATCTGGTAAAATATATATTCCAATAGTGGTACTAGCTCCTATTTTAAGCTTTCCTGTTTTTAAACTATTAATATCCTTAAGACTTCTTATGGAATCATCATACATATTTAAAATTCTTCTTACATAATTTAAAAAAATCTCGCCCTCATTTGTTAAATATAATCTTCTGTTTATTCTATCAAATAATTTGACCTCTAATTCATTTTCTAATTCTAGTATAGTTTGACTAACTGCTGGCTGACTTATATATAACTTTTCTGCTACTTCTGTCATATTAAGCTTTTCTGCTACTTCATAAAATATTCTAAGCTTTCTTTCATTCATAAAATCACCTTAATTTATACCTTTAATTTTAGTAACCTCTATTCATATTAACGATACTTTTTAATTCCATTCCTTCTTTATATCTTTTTAGGTTTTCATATATTATATCAAATCTTCTAATATTTCTTTTTTCTGAAATCCATGAGTTATGAGGAGTTATTATAACATTTTCTAATGCCCAAATAGGGTTATCTTTAAGTAAAGGCTCCTCTTCAAACACATCTAATGCTGCTCCTTTTATTTTCTCTAGTTTTAAATTTTCTATAAGCCTTTTTTCATCTACAATAGTTCCTCTTGATATATTTATAAATAATGCTCCATCCTTCATACTACTTAATACATTTTCATCTACTAAATTTTCTGTTTCTTTAGTATAAGGTATACTTACTATTACAACATCACATTTTGAAACCATTTCTTTTATATTATCTTTAGGATAGCACTTATTAAAATACTCTACATCTCTTCCTTTTGTATTAAGTCCTAATATATTAACATTAAAGGCTGAAAATCTTTTAGCTGCTTCTTTTGCAATACTTCCAGTGCCTATAAATCCTATAGTTTTTCCCCATAACTCTAGTAGACTAGTATCTAGTTTCCAAATCTTATTTTGTTGTTTTTTATAGAATTCTTTACTATTTTTTAAAAGTTCCAATGTCTTTAAAACAATCCATTCTGCTATTGGTATAGAATATCCTCCATTATTATTAGTAACTATAATATTATTTTTTAAAACAACATCCTTAGGTACTTGATCTACACCTGTGCTTGAAAGTTGTATCCATTTTAAGTTTTTCATAAGAGATATATCTAAGGTATTAAAAGGATTATAACAAACCAAAACTTCTATATCTTTAAGCTGATCTTTATATTGTATTTCTTTTTCGTTTATTATAGTTATATCATAACCTAGATTTTCTATTTTTTTCATGTTTTCTTTACCATAATTATAAGTAAATAATGCTTTTATGCTCATTACTATCCTTCTCCCTCTTTTACTTTTAATAATTTAAAGTTAATTTTGATTTTATCATTAATATATTGAAAATTCAATCAAATCAATATTTATATTTACTCTATGTAAATTAATGTCATATACTTTTTTCAACTTATACTTTTTTATCTCTCTTTTTTAGATTTGTTTTAAATAGAATTTTAAAAAGAGTATTTAGTGCTTATTCACTAAATACTCCCATATTTCTAAATTTATTATATCTTTTATCTAGAAGTATATCCAAAGGATATTCTTTTAATATTTCTATTTCATTTATAATATTTTCTTTTAAGGTTTCTGCCATTTTATCTAAATTCTTATGAGCTCCACCTGCTGGTTCCTTTATAATTTTATCTATTATATTAAATTCTTTTAAATCCTCTGCTGTAATTTTCATCACTTCTGCGGCCTCTTTTGCTTTAGATGCATCCTTCCATAATATACTTGCAAAGCCTTCTGGTGATAATATAGAATATATAGAGTTCTCTAGCATTATTACTCTATCTGCTACTCCTAAGGCTAAAGCACCACCACTTCCACCTTCCCCTATAACTATAGATAAGGTTACAGTCTTTAATCTTGACATTTCTAATAGGTTTCTTGCTATAGCTTCTCCTTGCCCTCTCTCTTCTGCATCTATGCCACAGAAAGCTCCTGGTGTATCTATAAAACATACAATTGGCCTTTTAAACTTTTCTCCTTGTTTCATTATTCTTAAAGCTTTTCTATAACCTTCTGGCTTAGGCATACCAAAATTTCTTTTTATATTGTCTTTTATATTTTTACCCTTTTGCTGAGCAATTATAGTTACACTTTTATTGTTTAATAGCCCTATACCACATACTATAGATTGGTCATCACTAAAGGATCTGTCTCCATGTAATTCTATAAAATCATCAAATATAGTATTTATATAATCTAATGCTGTAGGTCTTTCTTTTAATCTAGCTAATGTTACCCTTTGCCAAGCATTTTTAGAAGCATATTTTTTTACATTATGAATCAATTTTTTATCTTCCATATTTATATCTCCAATCTAAGTTAAGAAATAATATTAATGTATAATCTTAAAAAGAATTTTGATGCATATTAATAAGCTTTGCTAAAACTTTTCTTAAATCAGACCTTGGGACTATTTTATCAATAAAACCATGCTCTAATAAAAATTCAGATTTCTGAAAGTCCTCTGGTAACTTTTCATTTATGGTTTGTTCTATTACCCTCTTACCAGCAAATCCTATTAACGCATCTGGTTCAGCAAGTATTATATCTCCAAGCATAGCAAAACTAGCTGTAACCCCTCCTGTAGTTGGATCTGTTAGTACACATACATACAATAACCCTTCTTCATCTAATTTTGCTAATGCAGCACTTACTTTAGCCATCTGCATTAAAGATAATATTCCTTCCTGCATTCTTGCCCCACCAGATACAGTAAATATTATAACTGGCAATTTTAACTCTATAGCTCTTTCTATAGCTCTAGTTATTTTCTCTCCTACAACAGATCCCATACTTCCCATCATGAATTTACTATCCATTATACATACTACAACTTCCATACCAGCTATCTTACCTTTTCCTGTGGTAACAGCTTCACTTAAATTTGTTTTTTCTTTTATATGTTCTATTTTTTCATTGTAGCCTTTAAATTCTAATGGATTTTCTGTTTTAACTTTATAATCCCACTCTTTAAAGGTATCTTTATCAAATAAATATTTTATTCTTTCCTCGGCGCCTATTCTAAAATGATTTCCACATAAATTACATACCATATAATTTTTTTCTAAATCATTTTGGTATAATATCTCTCCACATTTATTACATTTAACCCACATTCCATCTGGAATAGTAGGAGTATTTTCTCTTTTATAATTTTCTATATTTTTTTGACTTACAGTTATATATTTTGTTTTTCTAAATAAATTTTTTAACATATACTTCCCCCTGACTACACTAATTGTCAGTTAGCATTTTTTCTATATATTTTGTAGTGTATTCTCCCTTTATAAAATTTTCATCTTCTAATATAATAAATTGAAAATCTATATTGGTGTTTACACCTTCTATAATCAGTTCTCCTAATGCTCTTTTCATAATTTGTATAGTTTCTTCTCTATTCCTCCCATAAGCTATAAGTTTACCTATCATAGAGTCATAGTATGGAGGTATAGTATATCCTGAGTATACTGAACTATCTAATCTTACACCCAGACCTCCTGGGATGTATAAATTTTCTATTTTCCCTGGACAAGGTCTAAATCCATTTTTATAGTCTTCTGCATTTATTCTACATTCAATAGCATGCCCTTGTATTTTTATATCTTTTTGTTTTATATTTAATTTTTCTCCATAAGCTATTTTTATTTGCTCTTTTAAAATATCTATGCCTGTTACCATTTCTGTTATTGGATGTTCTACTTGTATTCTTGTATTCATTTCCATAAAATAAAAACTTCCATCTTCATCTAGTAAGAATTCTATAGTACCAGCATTTTTATACTCAACAGCCTTTGCTGCCTTTATAGCAACATCACCCATTCTTTTTCTTAATTCTTCATTCATACGAGGAGATGGAGCTTCTTCTAACACCTTTTGATTCCTTCTTTGAAGAGAACAATCTCTTTCTCCTAGGTGTATTATATTACCATAGTTATCCCCTAGTATTTGAAATTCTATATGCCTTGGATTTTTTATGAATTTTTCTACATACATACTATCATCACCAAAAGCACCTTTAGCTTCAGACTTTGCAGTATTAAAAGCTTTTATCATATTCTCCTTGGAATGGACTATTCTTATTCCACGTCCTCCACCGCCCGCTGAAGCTTTAACAACTACTGGATAACCTATTTCTTCTGCTATATTTAAAGCTTCTTCTTCATTATGTATTACTCCATTAGAACCTGGAATAACTGGCACTCCTGCCCTTATCATTATATCTCTAGCATTGGACTTATTTCCCACTTTATCTATTGTTTCGCTGTCTGGTCCTATAAAAAATATATTGCAATCTTTACACATATTAGCAAACTTACTATTCTCAGATAGAAACCCAAAACCAGGATGGATAGCCTGTGATCCTGTTAATACAGTAGCACTTATTATATTATACATATTTAAATAACTATCCTTTGAAGAAGGAGGCCCTATACAAACTGCCTCATCTGCCAATTGAACATGTAGAGCATCTTTATCTGCCTCTGAATATATAGCTACAGTTTCTATTCCCATTTCTCTACAAGCTCTAATTATTCTAACCGCAATCTCACCTCTATTAGCCACAAGTATTTTTTTAAACACTGCTATCTTCTCCCCTTCTATTTTTATAGATTTATTTTCCTATTACAAATAATAATTCTGCTTCTGCAGCTACTTTTCCATCTACAGTAGCCACGGCCTTACCTACTCCTGCAACACCTTTTATTTTAGTAAGATCTATACTAAGTTTTAAAACATCTCCTGGTACTACCTTTTTTCTAAACTTAGCTTTATTTATACCTCCAAAGTAAGCTATTTTGCCTTTAAATTCTTCTTTACTTAAAATAGCAACGGCTCCAACCTGTGCTAAAGCTTCTATAATTAGAACTCCTGGCATTACTGGTTCTTCTGGAAAATGCCCATTAAAAAAGTATTCATTAGCTGTAACATTTTTATATCCAACTGCACTTTTTCCATCTTCTAATTCAGTTATTTTATCTATCAATAAGAATGGATATCTATGTGGAATAATTTTTTTTATTTCATTTATATCTAAAAATTTCTCCATTAAAAATTCTCCTTTTTCATTATAGTGGCTTTATCTTAAATAAAGCTTCTCCATATTGAACCATTTGCTCATTTTCTATCAATACCTCTACTATTTCTCCATCTACTTCAGCTTCTATTTCATTCATAACTTTCATAGCTTCTACTATGCAAACTATATCTCCTTTTTTAACCTTATCTCCCACCTTAACATAAGGCTTTTTATCTATTCCTGGTGATTCATAAAAAGTTCCTACTATAGGTGATACTATTTCTATAAAATTATCTCCCATAGATATATCTGTTTTTTCTTCATTATTTAATAAATCTAATTTTTTCTCTTCTACAATATTATCTCTATTTTCTTTTTCATATTCCCCAGATATAATTTCTTGTTTATAACTTTTATTGTTTTCTTTTTTCATTTTTATAGCTATACCATTATATTCTATATCCATAGAAGATAAATTTGACTCACTCATAGCTTTTATTAAATTTTCTATGCCTTTAAAATCCATTTATTACTCACCCCATTTTTTTAATAATATTACTGCATTATGTCCTCCAAAACCTAAAGAATTAGACATAGCATAATCTATCATTTTATTTCTTCCACCTGAAGTCACATAGTCTAAATCACATTCTTCATCTTTAGCCTTATATCCAACTGTAGCAGGTATATATCCTTCTTCTAAAGACTTTGCACATATTATAGCTTCAACTGCTCCCGCTGCTCCTAATAAATGTCCTATCATAGATTTTGTAGAACTAACAGGTATACTAGCTGAATAATCTCCAAAGACTCTTTTAATTGCTTCTGTTTCAAATTTATCATTATATGGAGTACTAGTTCCATGGGCATTTATATAGGATACTTCTTCTTTATTTATACCAGCTTCCTTTATAGCCATTTCTATAGCTCTTGCAGCTCCTTCTCCTCCCGGTGCAGGGGATGTCATATGATATGCATCACAAGTAGATCCATATCCAACTACTTCTGCATAAATTTTAGCTCCTCGATCTAATGCATGGTCTAGTGATTCTAATACTAATATTCCTGAACCTTCCCCCATAACAAATCCATCCCTCTCTTTATCAAAAGGTATAGATGCTCTATTAGGATCTGTACTTTTACTTAAAGCTGTAAGAGTTGTAAAACCAGCTATAGCTATAGGAGTTATAGTTGCTTCAGTACCTCCAGCTAGCATTATGTCAGCTTCTCCATTTTTTATAACTCTGAAAGCTTCCCCTACACAATTAGTTCCTGTAGCACAGGCTGTAACTACAGTACTGCATATAGCCTTAGCACCGAATCTAATAGCTATGTTTCCAGCTGCCATGTTGCTTATTATTGTTGGTATAAATAATGGGCTTACTCTATTGGGACCCTTTTCTAATAATTTTTGTTCTTCCTTTTCTATAGTTGCTAATCCACCAATACCTGACCCTACTATAACTCCAAATTTTTCTTTATTTATTTCATCTAAATCTAGTTTACTATTATCAACAGCTTGTTGTGCTGCTGCTACAGCAAATTGACAAAACCTATCTAATCTTCTAGCCTCTTTTTTATCCATATATTCTTCTGGATTAAAATCTTTAACCTCTGCTGCTAACTTAACTTTATAATCTTTCGTATCAAAAGATTTTATATTATCTATTCCTACTTTTTCTTCTTTTATGCTATTCCAAAACTCCTCAAGATTATTACCAATAGGTGTTATAGCACCCATACCAGTTATAACTACTCTTTTATTCATATTATTCACCCCTTTTTACCTATATAATCATTCCACCATCTACATGTATAACCTGACCTGTTATATACTCAGCTTTATCTGAAGCTAAAAATCCTACAGTTTCTGCTACATCTTCTGGAGTTCCTAACCTTTTAAGTGGGAGCAAATCCTCTATAGATTTTTTCATTTTTTCAGGTAATGTATCTGTCATATCTGTCTTTATATAACCTGGTGCCACTGCATTTACAGTTATTCCTCTACTACCAAGCTCTTTAGCTAAAGATTTAGTTATACCTATAACGCCTGCCTTAGCGGCTGCATAGTTACATTGTCCTGCATTTCCTGCTACTCCAACTACAGATGAAATATTTATTATTTTTCCTGATCTTTGTTTTAGCATTATAGGTGCTATATGTTTACTACAATTATATACACCTTTTAAATTAACACTAATTACTTTATCAAAATCCTCTTCTGCCATTCTTAATATCAAAGAATCTTTTGTTATTCCTGCATTATTTATAAGTATATCTATTGTACCGAACTTATTTTTTGCCTCATCTGCTATTTTTTTAGAGTCCTCAAAAGAACTTACGTCTCCCTGAATAACTAAAGTTTCTACTCCAAATTCTTTAATTTCTTCTAATAAAGTATCTATTTCTTTAGCACTGCTTCTATAATTTAATACTAAATTAGCACCCATAGATGCTAATTTTTTAGCTATTGCTCTTCCTATACCCCTACTTGATCCTGTTACTATTGCGGTTTTTCCTTCTAAGCATTTCATATTATTACCCAACTCTCCTAACTATTTATTGTTTTTAATTTTTCTATTGTTTTATTAAGGGACTCTATATCTTCTACATTTAATATATTTACTTTTCTATCTATTTTCTTAACAAAACCTGATAAAACCTTTGAAGGACCTATTTCTATAAAGGTATCTACTCCAAAATCTATCATTGTTTTTATACAATCTTCCCAAAGTACAGTACTCATAACCTGTTTCTTTAATAAATCTTTTATTTCACTAGTATTTTTTACAAAATCTCCTGTTACATTTGTTATAAATGGAACTTCTATAGACTTAAGCTGTATTTTTTGTAACTCTTCATATAAATTTTTTCCAGCTTCTTTTAACATACTACTATGAAATGGACCACTAACACTAAGGTTTACACACTTTAAAGCCCTTTTTTCTTTTGCTATTTCACATGCCTTTTTCACTGCATTTATTTCCCCGGAAATAACAATCTGCCCTGGACAATTAATATTTGCTATTTCAACTATTCCAACCTCTTTTAAACTATCACAAATTTCCTTAACCTTTTCCTTTTTAAGACCTATTATAGCTGCCATAGTGCCCACACCACTTGGTACCGCATGCTCCATATATTGACCTCTTTTTCTTACCAAAGAAACTGCTTCTTTAAAATCTATAACTTTACTACAAACCAAAGCTGAATATTCACCTAAGCTTAGCCCTGCTGTAACATCTGGCTTTATGCCATACTTTTCTAATGCTTTCATAGCAGCAATACTAAAGGTTAGTATTGCTGGTTGGGTATTTTCTGTTTTATCTATTTCATCCTTTGGACCTTGAAAACATATTTTAGTTAAAGGTATTTGTAGCTCTTCCTCTGCTATATGAAATATTTTTCTACACTCAGGAATATTTTCATATAACTCCTTGCCCATACCTACATATTGAGCTCCTTGACCTGAGAATATAAAAGCTATCTTTGACATAATATCCTCCAAAATAAATATTATTTACAACCTAATAGTGTATAGGCTTCATTAAACATTTCATTTATAATTTCACTACAAGTTTGTTCCTTATTTATAAGTCCTGCGATTTGACCTGCCATAATAGAACCATTATCAATATCTCCATCCCTTACAGCTTTACTTAATGCTCCCCGGCCTAGGCTTTCAAATTCCTCTAAAGGAGCACCTTCCTTTTCTAGTATTTGAAATTTTCTAGATAATTTATTTCTTATAATTCTAACAGGATGTCCTGTAGGTCTACCTGTAACTTGTGTATCTATATCCTTAGCTTTCATAACTTTATTTTTATAATTTTGATGAACAGTACATTCTTTTGCTACTAAAAATCTAGTACCTACTTGAACAGCATCTGCTCCTAACATAAAACTAGCTGCTATACCTCTTCCATCACCTATTCCTCCAGCTGCTATAACAGGTATATCTACAGCATCAACTACCTGTGGTATCAATGCCATTGTTGTTAGTTCACCTACATGACCGCCAGACTCGCAACCTTCTGCTATTATGGCATCTACCCCTGATTTTTCCATTCTCTTAGCCAATGCTACAGAAGGAACTACAGGTATCACGATTATGCCATGCTCTTTCCACTTTTTTATATACTTTCCTGGATTACCTGCTCCAGTAGTAACTACCTTTACACCCTCATCACAAACCATTTGAGCTATTTCATCTGCGGTTTCCGATAGAAGCATTATATTTACTCCAAAAGGCTTATCTGTTAATTCTTTTGTCTTTCTTATTTCTTGTCTAACCCATTCTACTGGTGCATTTCCTGTTATTATTCCAAGACCTCCTGCATTAGAAACTGCCGCTGCTAATGAACTATCAGCAATCCATGCCATTCCACCTTGAATAATAGGATATTTTATTCCAACCATATGAGAAAATATGGATTTCTTCATACTTTTAATTCCTCCCTAGAATCTTAAATCAATAGTTTATTATTAAATGTTTATGTGCTATAATTAATTTGTTTTTAAAATTTAATTTTATGGACCATCTTAGATGGCCCTTTTTTTATTACTTTTTTATTTTTCTATTTTACTTTCAACATATTTTACTGCTTCTTCTACAGTTTTTATTTTTTCTGCCTCTTCTACTTGTATATCAAAAGCTTCTTCTATTTCTATTATTATTTGAAATAAATCAAGAGAATCTACTCCTAAATCTTCAAAAGATGTTTCTAATTTAACTTCTCCCTCATCTAAACCTAATTGTTCTACTATAATGTTTTTAACTTTTTCAAATACCATAATCTTTTCCTCCTAAAATTTATATTTATTTTATTTTTTATTAAATGCTCCATACAATGGCAACTCCACCAAAGGTTAAACCACCGCCGAAGCCTACTAATATAATCTTATCTTGTTTATTTAGTAGACCTTTTTTGTTCATTTCATCTAAAGCTATAGGTATACTTGCTGCGGATGTATTGCCATATTTATCTAGATTCATGTAAAATTTATCCTTATGGGTATTAAGCTTTTTAGCTGTATATTCTATTATTCTAGAGTTAGCTTGATGAGATATAATATACTTAACTTCATTCAAATCCCATTTAGTTTTTTCTTGTATATTACAAATAGTTTCACTCATTGCTCCTACTGCAAATCTAAATATTTCTTTACCATTCATTTTTATAAAATTATTAGTTTCTAACATATCATTCTTATTGAAATTATTATTTGATTTTAAAGCTCCGCAGGTAAGGTGTTCTCCTTTTAATCCATTTGACCCTGAATGAAACTCTAAAATTCCTTCTTCTTCAGTTTTACTTAATATAGCTGCTCCTGCTCCATCGCCAAACAATACACAGGTATTTCTATCTTCCCAGTCAACTATTTTAGATAAATTCTCAGCTCCTATTATTAAAGCCTTATTTCTAAAACTATTTTTTAACATAGAACAGGCTATCTCAAGCCCATATATAAATCCTGAACAAGCTGCAGATATATCAAAGCATAAAGCATTCATAGCTCCTATTTCTTTTTGAACACTACAGGCAGTAGAAGGCATAAAGTTATCAGGAGTCAATGTAGCTACAATTATTAAATCTAAATCATTAGCATCTATATTGGCATTTTTAATTGCTTCTTTTGCAGATTCTGTTGCCATATAAATAGTATTTTCTCCTTTAGAAATCCTTCTCTCTAATATACCTGTTCTAGTTCTTATCCATTCATCACTGGTATCTACTATAGTTGATAAAAAATCATTAGTAATAATATTATTAGGTACATAACTTCCAGTTCCAATAACACTAATATTACTCATTATTTTTCTCCTTATTAACTTTATTTAAACTATACTTTTCCTTAAAAAATTTATTTAGCTTATCCAAAGATTTTATAAGTACTCTTTCTTCTTCCTCCGTTAACCCATCTATAGTGGCCTTAATCATATCACTATGAAATTTATCATGAATCCTGTATGCTAATTTCCCTTTTTTAGTTAATTTAATTTGAACAATCCTTCTATCCTCTTCACTTCTTTTTCTTTCCACATATTCTTTTTTTACAAGATTGTTTACTGCGGTAGTTAAAGTTCCTACAGTTATCCCTAAATCCATAGCTACCTGTGACATAGTTCTAGGTTTATACATACCAATGGCCTCAATAGTATGTATCTCCGTAACAGATATATCTTTAAATATGCCTGCCTGCAATGCTTGTTGTTCAATGCTTAATATATCATTAAAGTTATCTACTAAAAGCTCATTTAAAATATTTATTGATTCACTCAAAAAATCACCCCTCCCTTATATATTTTCTGTTAATTCTCTTATTAAATCTTTTACAGTAGTAATTTTATTTATTCTATGCCCATTACTCCCTGTAAAGATTAATCCTTCTTCTAAATTTCCTTTTACTGCTTCTATTAATGCTTTCGATATACAATAAGGAGTTTCCTTAGGATTACAACTTTTTAAGCACTTAAAGCAAAATTCTGGATTTATCCTATCACTGCATACTCTATCTACAAAACCATTTTTTATAGCTCTTCCAGGCAATCCTACAGGGCTTTTAATTATTTTTATATCTTGCTCCCTGCAATTAATGAAAGCTTTTTTAAAATTAATATGCGCATCACACTCTTCTGTAGCTATAAATCTTGTTGCTATTTGAACACCACTAGCTCCTAATTCTAAAACTCTCTTTATATCTTCCCTTTCATATATACCTCCTGCTGCTATCACAGGTATATTAATATGAAATTTATCCTCATAAATCTTTACTTCTTCTAAAACATCCTTTAAAATATTATCCAAGTTCATATTTTCGTTATTTAAGTCATCATATTTAAATCCAAGATGTCCCCCTGCTAACGGTCCTTCCACAATTATTAAATCAGGTAATTTATCATATTTTTTGATCCATTGTTTTATGATTATAGTTGTAGCTTTTTTAGAAGAAACTATAGGGGCTATTTTAACATCACTATCCTTTGTATAACTTGGTAATTTTAATGGTAATCCAGCTCCAGAAATTATTATATCTATTTTTTCTTCTAAACAAACATTAACTAATTCTTCATAATTATTCATAGCTACCATTATATTTACACCCAGAATTCCCTCTGGAGATAGTTCTCTTGCTTTTCTTATTTCTTTTCTTAATGCTCTTATATTAGCTTCTTTAGTATTAGTTTTAAAATCTTTTTCTCTATATCCTATTTGAGCTGCAGATATTACCCCAATAGCTCCAGCATTTGCTACAGCTGATGCTAAATTATATCCTGATACACCTATCCCCATACCACCTTGAATTATAGGTATGTTAGAAATTAGCTCTCCTATCTTTAAAGGTTTAAACCCCATTTCTTTTTCTCCTCACTTTTTGATAATCAAATATTTTGATAGTCAAAGTATATAATAAAAAAATATCACTGTCAATGATAGTGATATTTTTTTATTATCACTTTATATAAATTAATGGATTACAAGGTTCATTATTTTTTCTTAATTCAAAATGTACATGAGGCCCAGTACTTCTTCCTGTATTACCTACTTCTCCTATTTTCTCTCCTTTTTTAACATATTGACCTACTTTAACATATAACTTACTACAATGTGCGTATATAGTTATAAGTTCAGAATTATGTTTTATCTTTATAACTTTTCCATACCCTTCTTCCCAACCAGAATATATGACTCTCCCATCTAAGCTGGAATAAATAGCAGTGCCACTAGGAGCACCTATATCTAAACCTTTATGAAATTTACCCCATCTTTTGCCAAATTGAGATGTTATACATCCACTTATTGGCATTGTTAAAACTATTTTATCATTTGAAGTTCCTCTTGATAGCCTTTTATTATTTATAAAATTTTTCAAATTTTTTGATTGGGATATGTTCATTACAAGCTCATTTATAGTGTTAATTTCCTCAACTGCTATAGTCTCTTCCTTTATTTTTATATGATCTATTATATTTACAGAATACTTTTTATTTATTATTTCATTTAACCCTTTAATTTCTTCTTTATTTGATAATATTCCTATAAATTCATCTTGAAGTTTTACTTTAAAAGCTGTTACTTTTATATTGGAATTTTCTAATATAGATTTTTTTATAAAATCATTACTTGTAAATATATCTCCCTTCACCTTTATATTTTTGAATTCTATATTGTTTTTCATATTTAAATTAAATCTTTTTTTCGTATTATTTTCCACTTCTTCATATATTTTGTTAAAATCTTCTTTATTCTTCATATATGCTACAGGATTATCGTTTACTAACACCTCATAAGCGTTAGGTTTAGTATAAATATAAGTATATGTGACTACTAAACCGGTAACCCCTATAGATAATAATAAAATAAGTTTTTTCCCTATATCTTTACTCAAAATATCACCCTTTTTAGTTTTTATACAACATATACTTTAATATTCCCAAATTAATATGTTTTATTACTATTTTTAATTATTTATATAATTATTCTCCAGTGCACCTATTATTGTAATAATATTTATAGTTTGATATAATGTATTAATGTTAATAATAATCAAAAGGTAGGTGATACACCTTTGAGTACTTTTGTATTTAAGAACAATAGTTGGAATTATACTCCTGTAAGTAACATTTTCATAGACAAATTTATGCCTAAAGCCCGAGGAGAATTCGTAAAAGTATATCTTCTAGGGCTAAAATATTGTATGTCAGGAGAAATAGGTGTAAGTTCTGAAATAATAGCTAGTACATTACATTTATTACAAACTGACGTAATGAATGCTTGGAATTTTTGGAATGATGAAGGTGTAATAAAGATAAACCCTATAGATAATATGGGTAATTACAATATAGAATTTTTAACTTTAGAAGATAGTAAAGCCCCTGAGGATAACATAAATTTATTAGAAGAATTAAATAATAATTCTGTAAAAGACATGCTTCAGGACATAGAAAAACTTTTATCTCGACCTTTATCCTCTAAAGAAATGACTGTTTATATAGAATGGATAAAAGACTACAATTTTTCTCCTGAAATAATATTATTATTAATTCAATATTGTGTATCTAAAGGAAAAACTGACTGGAGATATATAGAAAAAATAGCTTTAGGCTGGTTTGATGCTAAAATACAAACTATAGATGATGCTCAGATGTATATAAAAAAACATGAGGATAAATGGATTAAAATAAGAAAAATCCTAAATTATTTAGGAGCAAAAGATGGCGAAATAATGAAACCTCAAGAAGAAATTTTGGATAAGTGGATTAATATATATAATTTTCCTTTAGATGTTATCTTTAAAGCTTGTGATATTTGTTTTCAAAGAATAAATAAAGGAGACTTTAGATATATTGATGGAATATTAAATAGTTGGTATAAAGAGGGTTTAAAAACCTTACAGGATGTTACACTAAAAGATAACAATAAAAAAACATACAAAAAAGAAAACAAAAATTATAGTACTCCCGTTAAAAAAGATAAATTTAATGATTTTGAACAAAGAAACTATGATTTTGAGGAACTAGAAAAAAAATTATTAGGATGGGATAATAATGATTAAAGGTTATAAATCAGAAATCCTAAAGGAATATGAAAAAATTAGAGAAAAGGAATCCTTAGCTCTAAAAAATAGAAGAAAAGAAATAAAAATGAAATTACCTAAAGTATTAGAACTTGAACAAGAAATAGCTAAACTTTCTATAGAAATGTCTATAAATATATTAAAAAATCCTGACAAATCAGAAGAGTATATTAATATAATAAAAAACAAAATAACAGACTTAAGAGTAAAGAAGTCTGAATTTCTTGTTAGTAATGGTTATGATATGGATTTTTTAGAAATGCACTACAACTGTAATACATGTAAGGATACAGGTTTTGTAAATAACAAGCGGTGTTCCTGTTATAAACAAAAATTAATAAAGCTATATTATAATGATTCAGATTTAAAACATATACTTAAGACAAATAATTTTGATAATTTTAACTTTGAATACTTTACTAATGAAAAAACAGATTTTCATTCTGATACACCACGAAAAAACATAAAAAAAATCTTAGATAAAATGTGGCATTTTATAGAAAACTTCAACAAAACAGATGAAAATTTTATGTTTATTGGTAATCCTGGTACAGGTAAAACATTTTTATCTAATTGCATCGCCAAGGAACTTTTAGATAGAGGTAATTTTGTAGTTTATAGAACCGCTGATGAATTAATACAAAACTTAAGATCTATTAAATTCAATAATGATAAACACTTAGAAGATATTCTTATAAACTGTGATTTACTTATAATAGATGATTTAGGAACAGAATCAATAAATGAATTTTCAAAAGTAGAGTTATTTAATTTCATAAATAAAAAACTTCTTATGAGAAAAAAAATGATAATATCATCAAACTACAGTATAGAATCAATTTTAAAAAATTATTCTGAGAGAATATCCTCACGACTTCTTGGAAATTTTACATTATTTAAATTTTATTGTGATGATATAAGAATACAAAAAAATATACAAAACAAATAAAGTAGCTAGAAATCTAGCTACTTTATTCTATATGTATAATAAATAATAAAAACTATATACAATCAACTTTGAAAGCATATAGTCCTTTAACTGGAGCTGGCAATAGGACTTGAACCTACAACCTGCTGATTACAAGTCAGCTGCTCTACCAATTGAGCCATGCCAGCATAATGGCGACCCAGAAGGGGCTCGAACCCTCGACCTCCGGCGTGACAGGCCGGCACTCTAACCAACTGAGCCACTGGGCCATATATTAATGGTGGGCACAACAGGGCTCGAACCTGTGACCCCCTGCT
>NZ_BAAAAP010000035.1:0-24503 GCF_054768215.1 Clostridium sp. CTA-1 | reverse complement strand
ATATATATTTTGTATAAATTCTTTAGTTAATCCTATAAAAATAAGGTTAATATTTTAATTTTAAATACTAAGTATTGTAATAGCTCTTGTAAAGTATTACAATGTTGTTATATATTTTTACTATTACATAGAGGAGAATTAATAATGGAATACAGTAAAAACTTCGATGTGAGAAATAATAGAAATCTTACTATGTTAGTGGATTTTTATGAACTTACTATGGGAAATGGATATTTAAAAAGTGGTATGGGAGATAAAATAGCCTACTATGATATGTTCTTTAGAAGAGTTCCTGATGGTGGAGGCTATTGTATTATGGCAGGAGTTCAGCAACTTATTGAATATTTATCCAGTTTAAAATTTACAGAAGATGATATAGAATATTTAAGATCTAAAAAGGAGTTTTCCGAAGAATTTTTAGACTATCTAAAAAACTTTAAATTTTCTTGTGATGTTTGGGCAGTACCGGAAGGATATCCTGTTTTCCCAAATGAGCCTTTAGTTACAGTCCGTGGTCCAGCCATTCAAGCTCAATTTGTAGAAACTATGATACTTCTTACTATAAATCACCAAACTCTAATAGCTACCAAAGCTAATAGAATCTGTAGAGCTGCTGAAAATCGTTCTGTTATGGAATTTGGCTCTAGACGTGCTCAAGGTTATGATGGTGCTATATATGGTGCAAGAGCAGCTGTAATTGGTGGATGTAATGCAACTGCTTGTACTATAGCTGAAGAAATGTTTGGAATACCTGCTGCAGGTACCATGGCACACAGTTGGATACAACTATTTCCTACAGAATATGAAGCTTTTAAAGCCTGGGCAGAAGTAAATCCAGAAAATTGTGTACTTTTAGTAGACACCTACAATGTACTAAAATCTGGTATTCCTAATGCTATAAAAGTATTTAATGAAGTATTAAAACCTAAGGGTATTAGACCTAAAGGCATTAGAATAGATAGTGGTGACATAACTTATCTTACTAAAACCTGTAGAAAAATGTTAGATGATGCAGGCTACAAAGATGTAGGCATTGTGGTTTCAAATTCTCTAGATGAATTTATAATAAGAGATGTACTGAATCAAGGAGCTAAGATTGATAGCTTTGGTGTAGGTGAAAGACTTATAACTGCAAGATCCGAGCCTGTTTTTGGTGGTGTATATAAACTAGCCGCAGTAGAGGCTTGTGATGGAATAATAACACCTAAAATTAAAATAAGTGAAAATGAAGAGAAAATAACTAATCCAGGATTTAAAAAGCTTTATAGAATATATGACAAAAATTCTCATCAAGCTATTGCGGATCTTATTACTATGAATGATGAAAAAATAGATGAAAGTAAACCCTTAGAAATATTTAATCCTTTATTTACATGGAAAAAGAAAAAAATTAAAGATTACTATGTAGAAGAATTATTGGTTAAAATATTTGATAAAGGAAAGCAAACCTATGAAAGTCCTGATGTTATGGATATAAAAGCCTTTGCGAAAAAACAAACTGAAAGATTTTGGCCTGAAGTTTTAAGGTTTGAGAACCCTCATAACTATTACGTAGATCTTTCCCCAAAGCTTTGGAGAGTTAAACAAGAACTTTTACATAAGTTTTCAGATACTTATGAAGAATAAAAGGTATTTATAGCTTTAAAATAGACTTCTAAAAATTTTAAATTTATTTTTACCTTTTAACTTATAATAAGCAATAAAAGCTATGAATTGAAATATAATAAAATTTTTCAATTCATAGCTTTTAATTTTTTTATTATTACATTAAGCAACAAAGCTTTGTATTAATAACATTATAGCTGATAAGGCTGCTATATATCCCATAAGCGGCATTATAAATTTAATCCATTTATCATAAGTAACATCTACCATAGCTAAAGTTGCCAGTATAAGTCCAGTTGGAGTTATGAATGAAATTAATCCCTGACCAAACATATAAGCATTTACTATAGCCTCTCTTGGCAATCCTACACTGTCTGCTAGAGGTGCCATAATAGGCATTGAAAGTACTGCAAGGCCTGAAGATGATGGTATAAAAAATCCAAGTCCTATAAATACAATTAACATAAATATTATAAATACACTAGAATTCATTCCAGCTATCATATTTGAAGAATGATATAAAATTGTATCAGAAATCATACCATTTTCCATAACAAGATTAATAGATCTTGCAACTCCAATTACCAATGCAACTCCTACTAAATCAGCTGAGCCGGCTACAAACTTATCTACAAAATTCTTTTCTCCCATTCTTGAAATTACACCTAAAATGATTCCTACAACAAGGAATAGGGCTGTCATTTCTGTAAACCACCAGTCTTTTTTAGCTACGCCCCAAATCATAACTACGAAAGTTAATGCAAATATTATTAACATGAGTTTACGACCTAAAGAGAATTTTGGAATAATATCATCTTTACTATAATCTTTTAAAAACTTCTCTTCAATTTCTTTCCTTTGTTCATATATTATAGATTTGCTCGGATCTTTTTTAACCTTAATTCCATATTTTACAATATAAACAATAGTTATAGCTACAGCTATAATAAGTCCTATAATCCTAAATATAAATCCTGAAGCAATAGATATCCCTGAAGTATTAGATGCTATAACAACAGAAAAAGGATTTACCGTAGCGAACATAGTACCTATAGATGATCCCATATATAAAGCTGCAATACAAACTAAAGCATCATATCCTGCCGCTATAAAAACTGGAACCAGTATGGGATATAATGCTATAGTTTCTTCTGCTAAACCAAAAGTAGTTCCACCTAAAGCAATTAATGTAGTAATAATAACTATAAGCAAATATTCTTTACCTTTAGTAGCTACGGAAAGTTTTGCAATTCCTGCATCAAATGCTCCACTACTATTTACTACACCAATAACTCCTCCTAAAATAAGTACAAACATTATAATATCGATAGTATCATACACCCCTTTGATAGGTGCTTCAATTACTTCAAAAAACCCTTGAGGTTTCTGTTCTACCTGTTCATAAGTATCTGGAATAGCTACAGGCTTATTAATACTACCATCTTTAAATTTTTCTACACTTACTTTAATCTTAAGTTTATCCAAAGTCTTTTGTGTTGCTGGTAATTCATTTGTCGATTCATCTGGTTTAGTTACAACAAAAACTTTACTATCGTTATCATAACTTAATTTTGAATAAGATCCAGCTGGAACTACGTAAGTAAGTATAGCTGCAATAATTAATACAATAAACAATACCGTAAAAGCTGTCGGAAAGCTTATTTTCTTTTTCTTTTTTGTCACAACAATCCCCCCTATTTTTGATATATTTTCAAGCATCGCTTTTTATCTATGCACTTAAAATATAATATTTTAAGTGTATAGATATTGCTTTAAGCAAAAACGCGCTCTTCTATAATAGATTAATAAAAATTATTATTATATACTAATAAATTTTTTATAGATTAAATTTAATATTATAAGTACTGTTCTGTTGTAAACTTATAGTGTTCTCTTATGAAATCTAATCCCTCATTTATAGCTGCATCATCTATATTATCAAAATCTTTTTCAATACTTACCTTGTTGTTCTCCAACTCCTTAAAAGGACATACGCCCTCATTATTTTTGTACTCATATAAAGCACATTCTTTAAAACATTTTATTTCTTCATCAAGAGTAGTTAAAAATGGACATTCCATAAAAATTCCCCTTTCTCCCACTATAATACAAATAATATTATACATCAGAAGAAAAAGTATTTAAATGGTTTTGTTATAAAATTAACTAAATTTTCATTTAATTCAATCAACCCTTACATTTTTTTATAAAACTTTATATTTTTTAATACTTTCCCCATGATTATCATATAAAACAAAATCCCTCAAAAACTAATTACTACTATTTACAATTAGTTTTTAACCTAAAAATCAAAGAACCATTAATAAAATAATTAACAGTCCTCTAATTTTTACTCTCCTAAATAAATAATTTTAAATTTTAATAATTCTTATTTCTAATGAAACTACATTTAGAATTAAGAATTACTTAGTATAAATATATATTCTGTTTTAAAATTAAAGTGATAATTTATATATATTCAAAACATCTTCAGTACTTAAAGGTTTAAAACCACCTAAAGTTCCATTTCTTGTAGCAGCCTTTGCCATTTGTTCTAGCTTTTCTTCTCCTATACCCACTTCTTTTAATGTAGATGGAATTCCTAATTCACTAAAATATTCTCTAGTTTTTTCTATAGACTTTTGGGCTACTTCATATTTATTTTCCTCTGGATCTATGTTCCAAACATTTACTCCATATTCATAAAAATCATTTACATTTTCATCATTTAAAACATATTTCATCCAATTTGGTGTTAATATAGCTAACCCTACACCATGAGTTATATCATAAAAAGCACTTAATTCATGCTCCATAGGGTGTACACTCCAAGGTTCTGATTTACCATAGCTTAATAATCCATTTATAGCTAAGCTAGATGCCCACATAAGGTTAGCTCTAGCTTCATAATTTTTTGGGTCCTCTATGGCTATTTTCCCATACTTTATACAAGTTTTTAAAATAGCCTCTGCCATTCTATTTTGAATATAAGCTTCCTTTGTCTTACTAAAATAGGCTTCAAATATATGACTCATTATATCTGCAGTTCCCGCCGCTGTTTGATTTTTAGGCACTGTAAAAGTATATTCTGGATCTAATATAGAAAATTTAGGAGCCATAGAAGGATGTCCTACTCCTATTTTTTCATTAGTATCCATATTACTAATTACTGCTCCAGCATCCATTTCTGAACCAGTGGCAGCTAATGTTAATATACTTCCTATAGGCAGCGACTTATTTATTTTAACTTTTTTAATTACTATGTCCCAAGGATCTCCTTCATAATAATATGATGCGGCTATTACTTTTGAGCAATCTATAGTGCTTCCTCCCCCTACTGCTAATATAAAATCAATATTATTTTCTCTGCATAATTTTACTCCTTCCCTTACACTAGTTACTCTTGGATTAGGATCTATTCCTGAAAGCTCAACAAATTCTATATGATTACTCTTTAAAATTTTTATAACTTCATCATATATTCCATTCTTTTTTATACTTCCTCCACCATAAGTAAGCAATACCTTTGACCCATATTTTTTTATTTGCTCTCCTAAAATATTTATTTGGTTTCTACCGAAAAAAATTTTTGTTGGTATAGAATAATTAAAATTTAGCATTATTTTTCCTCCTACTATACTTTAATTAAGTATTATTTTAAGAAATAGTTTGAAAGCATATACTACGATAACTCTTATGCATTCATGCCATTACCTAAAGGCTATCCTAATTTTATTGTAATCATTATTCTTTTTAATATAAATAATTCTATACTACGTAAAAAAATCCTTTTATACTGAAGTTATTATTATTTTACTTATTTTTTTCAAATTCTAAAGCTTATTTATTTTATAATAATTATTAAAATTTAAAATTAAACTATAAAGTAATTGTTTGTTTTGGGTATTTTTTCTACATTACTGGTTAAAATAACAATATATAATTTATACAAGGAAAATAGATTTTTATTTATAGGAGGAGCTTTACTATGAACGTAACAAGTATATCATTGTCTTATTTATTTTTAGGTATATGTTTGATATCTTTAAGTTTTTTTATTTATTTTAAAATATTAACTAGCAATTCATCTAAAAAGGATGAAAAAGGTGAAAAAATAGTTGGAAACATGAAAGACCCTGAAACTTGGATGAATAGGAACAATAGAATGGCTTATGTTTCTTTATTTTGGTCTATTGTATCTTTAGCTATATTTATTTACTTAAAATTTTTTACTATGCCTACTATAATATCAATATTATATGTTATTGGTTATATTTTTTTAATAGTTATATCAGTTGTAATAGCTGGTATGAAAAAACAGGAAAAAAGTATTTAAAACATTCCACCAGCTAATTAAAAGTTGGTGGAATATTTAATATACTTTTATTAATTTTTTTTCCCCTTAATTATATCTATAAAATTTTTTACAATAAGTGCTGTAAATCCCCATATAACATTGCCTTCATATTCATAGAAATATTCAGGAATAGTTCCCTTACTAAACTTATAGTTTTTACCATTTCGTATAAGAGAAAAAGGAAAATCCCCTGTTATACTAGGCACTATATCTATTTCGTAACAAATAGGTGAATTTTCTAAAAAAAACTCTATAGGAACTTCAAATACGTGATCTACTTCCTGCTTATCAGGAACTATATCTGCATCTTCAACCATTGCAACAAAAGGATACATTACAAAATTATAGGGACTAATAAAATAGTCCATCTGTCCTATTACTTCTATTTTTTCCTTATCTATATTAAGCTCCTCTACAGTTTCTCTTAAAGCTGCCTCTAAAGGCCTTTCTCCTTTTTCCATTTTGCCACCTGGAAGACAAACATCTCCTGGCTGATTCTTTAAAGTTAATGCTCTTACTTCAAATATTATATTAATATTCTCTCCTACTTTATTTAATAATATCATTACTGAACTTCTTTTAAACTTACCTATAGGCTTTGCTTTTCTACATTGAAATTTTTCATATACTGTATCTATTAATTTTTTCTTCATAGTTCCTCCTAAAAATGATTTATACCTAAATAAGCATTAGGTATTTATTTAACACTGAATATTTAATAATTTTTTGCTTTATTTTATAAAATTATTAAAAAATTTACCCTAGTGTGGATAAAATTTACGAACATAGACTAAAATTTTTTATTTTACTTTAGTCTATCACAATACTACATATCCTAATCATAAAATATTATATTTTTATGATTTATATTTGTAAAATATACTCTCTAATGCTATACTATCAAAGTGTATACATATAGTATATACTTAAAATTTTATATTTAAATTATAAAAAAGTAAACGGAGAGATGGCCTATGAGAAAAGGAAAAATGACTTTAATTTCACTATTAATTTTTATTTTCACCTTAACATCTAATGTATTTGCTGCAGGAGATTCAAATACTGAGCCTCCTATTATTTATGGTAAAACAGCTATGACTATAGATGTTGAAACTGGTGAAATAATATATGCTAAAAATATTGACAAGCGTATGTATCCTGCTAGTACTACAAAGTATTTAACCGCCCTTTTATTAGCTGAAAACAAAGGGAAAAATGATAATATACCTTATACAGCTACTGCTAAAAGTCAACCACCATATTCTATGAATATAAATCTTCACCCTATAAATATAGGGGAAACCATAAAAGCAGAAAATGTTATGGATGGATTACTACTATTTTCTGGTAATGATACAGCCTACATGATAGGAGATGCCTTAGCTGGTAATAGTAAGAATTTTGAAAATATGATGAATAAAAAAATACAAGAATTAAATTTAAAAAACACTCACTTTGTAACCCCTAATGGATTACATAATCCTAATCATTATACTACAGCTTATGATTTAAGCATAATTAGTAGAGCTGCTTTAAAAAATCCTTGGGTTTATCAATCTTCTAATAAAAAAGAAAGTTCTATAGTCACTTCTAAGGGTACAAAAATGACTGTAGAAAATAGTAATAAACTTTTAGGGAAAGATGGTTGTGTTGCAGGTAAAACTGGTTATACTGATGCCGCTGGTAGATGTTTAGTAACTTTATTTAATAGAGATGGTAGAAAAATACTTGGGGTAGTTATGGGCTCTGTATATGATGCTAAAGATTCTTTTGTTTTTGAAGATATGAAAAAAATTATAGACTGGAGTTATAATATAAAACCATCCACTCTATATAAAAAAGACTCCGCCCTAAAAACAGAAACAGTAACTTATAATCCTTTAAAATTTATAGGACCTTCTGTGACTGTAGATGTGCCTGTAATTTTAAAAGAAGATGCTACTTATTATAAAAATGAAGTAAATGATAAAGAAACTAATAAAACAATTAATATAGATAATACTTCTTATGCTGCTCTTTCTGGGAAAAAAGGTATGGGAACTTTAACTGTGAAAGAAAGGGAATATGAAAAAAAATATGAAGTATACTCTGGTTTATCTAAGGAAGAAATAATTAAAAAGAATATGCCTTTTTATGTGGTTTCCATAGCTTTATTACTAGCTATAATTGCTATAATATTCTTCTTAATAAAATTTATTAAAAATAAAATAAATAGAAAAAATAAAAGCAAAAATAAATACTGGTATTAAAATATGAAATATTATTTATATAATAAAAAAACTTACTGATATATTCTAAATATATAATAAAAACACTATCACTTATATTTTGATAGTGTTTTTATTATATTAAATTGTAAATAAACATAAATATTTTATATTTTTGTTTTTAAGTTTATTCTCTTAAGCTTTCATACAATAATTAATTTTATACTTTTAATAGTAACTGCTTTACCTAGTGACTAAATCATCTAATTTACACATCAATACCTGAGATAAAACTACTACTTTTTCAAAACTTGGATTCTTTTTATCCCCTCTTTCTAATTCTTCTAAATAGGATTTTGAAATAGATGTTGTAAACTTAGGATTATGAGTAAGATTTTCAATGTCCCGAGCAGTATAGCCCAACTTAATTCTAGCTTCTCGGATTTTTTTCCCATTTAACATATAAATCCCCCTTATGAATTGGTAAAGCAATATTTAATTTTCAACTTAATTATACATCAAAATTAAAAAAATTTATATATATATATTTACTATATACTATGTAAAATTAGTATAAAATATCTATATAAAAGAGGGTGTCTCAAAATAAAAACAGCCTTAATTTTAGTATAGTAAATATAAATAATACATGTAATAAACATATAAATGAGCTTTAGTAGTTCTTAATTTGACGAAATTGAAAATTTTTGTAATTCCTCACAGGATGTGAGGAGCCAGTAGTGAAGCCAAGGAAGGCACCTCTATTGGGTAAAAAACTTTTAATGGAATCAAATTTAGAACTGCTTAGCAAAATGAATTGCTTTATGAATGTATTATTTATATTTACGGTTTTAAAATTAAGGCTATTTTGAGACATCCCTTTTTATTACTATTTATTTTTAACTTTATTTAAGAATTTTATTGTTCTTTCATTTTTAGGATTATTAAATACTTCCTCTGGTGTACCCTGTTCTACTATATTTCCACCATCCATAAATATAACTTTGTCTGCTGCACTCTCTGCAAATCTCATTTCATGGGTTACTATAATCATAGTTGTATCTTGTTCTGCTAATTTTTTAATAACCTCTAAAACTTCACCAACAAGCTCCGGATCCAAAGCTGAAGTAGGTTCATCAAACAACATTATTTTAGGATCTACTGCCATAGCTCTGCCTATCCCTACTCTCTGTTGTTGCCCGCCAGATAATTTAGAAGGATAATAGTCCTTTTTATCTTCTAATCCTACCTGTTTAAGTATACTTAATGCTCTTTCTTTAGCCTTATCTTTATCCATTTTTTTTACGATTATTAAAGGTTCCATTATATTTTCTAAAGCAGTTTTATTTTTAAATAAATTATAGCTTTGAAAGACCATAGATGTATTCAGCCTTAGTTCATGTATTTGTTGTTTGGTAGCTTTCTCTACATCCACCTTTAAATCTTCTATTTCTATTATACCTTTTTCAGGTTTTTCTAAAAAATTCATACATCTTAATAGAGTAGATTTTCCTGTACCTGATGGTCCTATAACGGCAACTACTTCACCTTTTTTTATATCTAAATTTATTCCTTTTAATACTTCTACCCCATTAAAAGACTTGTGTAAATTACTTATTTTTATCATATGTTTTCACCTACCTTGCTAATAAACATTATTCATCTTTCTTTCTAGTATATTTTGTAAATATCCAAAGGCACTAATTATGATCCAGTAAATAATTATTACTGCAGTAAAAGATTCTAAAAATCTATAACTAGATGCTCCCTCACTTTGTGCCACCGCCATTATCTCTACTACCCCTAAAGTAAAAGCTAATGCAGAACCCTTTATAATATCTACAAAGCTATTGGATAGAGCTGGCAGCGCTACCCTAGCAGCCTGTGGAAATACTATTCTCTTCATGGATTGAATTGGTGTCATTCCTATAGATAAACTTGCCTCTATTTGCCCTTTATCTACAGAAGAAATAGCTCCCCTTAATGTTTCTGACATATAAGCTGATGCATTAAACCCTAAGCCTATAATGGCTGCAGTCATAGCATCCATATTTTTCAAACTAGGTATTAATTGAACTATACCAAAATATAAAAAGAACAATTGGGCAATTAAAGGAGTCCCTCTAAAAAAGGATACCCATATTTTGCTTATGCTATAAAGAACTTTGATTTTTAATTCATTAATTACTGCTATAAATATAGCAAGAATTAATCCTAAAATCAATGCTAAAAAAGAAATTATAAAAGTAACTTTCAAATATTTAAGCATTAAAGGCACTAATTTATTAAAATATTCTAGGTCAAAAATCATATACTACCACACCTATTCCTTCTTAGTTATATCAAGTTTAAACCACTTTTGTGATAGTTTACTCATTGTACCATCAGCCATCATATCCTTTATAGCTTTATTTATATCTTCTAGCATTTTTTTATTTTTTCCGTCTTTTTTAAATGGATATTGATTAATTTCAAAAACATATTTTGGATCATAAAGTTTTAAATCCATCTTTTCTTTTTCTATAACTGTTTTAGCCTTAACAGTTCCAATCCATGCTGCATCAAGCCTTCCAATTTCTACATCTTTCTCCATTGGAGTTTGATCATAAGTTAAAACCTTTATATTTAAGCTTTTTTCCTCATTTAATTTTTTTAGAGTTTTTTCTCCATTACCTCCTAGGGTACATCCAACTTTTTTACCTTTTAAATCCTCTAAATTTTTAATATCTTTATCCTTGTTCACTACAAAACTATATCCACTATAAGCATAAGTTTCTGTAAAATCATATTTTTTTCTTCTCTCTTCTGTAGTTGATATTTGATGAGCAACGGTATCTATTTGACCTGCATCCAACATTCCAAATAATCCACTAAATTTTGATTGTTTAAATTCAATATCATATCCTGCTTTTTTCCCTATTTCATTCCAAACATCAATTTCAAATCCTTGAAGCTTTCCTGCCTCTGTATAACACCATGGGTAATAATCTGGTGATGTTCCAACTATAATTTTCTTTTCACTCTTGCTATTTCCTGTATTTTGCCCCTCTGTTGAAGTAGCTTTTTCCTTTCCACAACCAGCTAAAAGAGTTATTACTGCTAGAGCTGATACTAAAATTAAAGATAATTTTTTCTTTTTCAATTTTATTTTCCCTCCCATAATTTCACTTTAAAAATTATAAAAATCATATAAACCTTTTTTCACAATTATTACTTTTAAATTTTATTGTTTATAGCTTTTTCAATTCTCTCTAAAGCCTCATTTAGCACCTCTCTAGGGCAAGCTATATTCATTCTTTCAAAACCTATAGCTTCTTCTCCAAATATATACCCTTCATCAAAAGCTACTCCTGCTTCTTTTAGCATAAATTCCTCAAGTTCCTCCTTTGACATTTTTAATTCTCTGCAATCTATCCATAAAAGATATGTTCCCTCTGGCTCTATTACCTTTAACATAGGCATTTTTTCTTCAATAAATTTTTTTGCAAATTCTTTATTTTCTTGTAAATAATCTACTAATTCTTCTACCCATTGCTCTCCATATTTATAGGCTGCTTCACAGGCTATAGATGCAAAAATATTCAATCTTGACAATCCTATATTTTCCATAGCTATTTTGAATTCATTCATCAATCTTTCATTAGATATTATTATATTTGAACCTTGAAGACCTGCTAAATTAAAGGTTTTACTTGGTGCTGTACAAGTTATACTTATATCTGCAAATTCTTTACATATAGCTGCAAAAGGAATATGTCTATTAGGTTTATATATTAAGTCTGAATGTATTTCATCTGAGATTACTAATACATTATGTTTTAAACAAAGATTACCTACCTTTACGAGCTCTTCTTTAGTCCAAACTCTTCCTGTAGGATTATGAGGACTGCACAATATCATTATCTTTACTCTAGGATCTGAAAGTTTATTATCTAAGTCCTCAAAATCCATTTCATATCTTTTGCCATTAAATTTTAATGGATTGTTTACTATATGACATCCATTATTGTTTATAGCCTTGAAAAATGGATAATATATAGGTCTTTGTAGTAACACCTTGTCCCCTGAATGAGTAAAAGCTCTAACTATAGTATTTACAGCCATAACTATACCAGGGGTATTAGTTATCCATTCTTTTTTTATATTCCATCCATGACGTTTTTTCATCCAATTTACAACTTCTTCATAATAGGATTCTGTCGTAGCCGTATATCCATAAATACCATGATAAGCCCTATTTATTATTTCTTCTTTTACCTCTGGAAGTGTTTCAAAATCCATATCAGCTATCCACATGGATATAATATCTTCGTACCCAAAGGTTTCTTTATTAAAGTTCCATTTGCTACAATTTGTATTATCCCTATTTACTACTTTGTCAAAATTATACTTCATAAATTATCACTCCATATAAAATTATTTTAAATATTTACATTTTTAATAACATAAAGAATTTCTTACTTTGATATTAAATTAATTATTCTATTATAAATATCCTTCTTTTATCACTGGGAATTTTGTGATAATTTTGTCATTTTTCTACCTTTTTCATGATATCATAGTATATAAAATTAGTTAAATAGCATTTATTTATATTGAAGATTACATCTATCAAAATTTATTATTTAATATCATATAATTGAAATTAATTGTAAAAAAATCCCTATGCTATTAATTTTAAAAATAAAGTACTTTAATTAATTATAAATATACTAATTAAAGCACTTTATTCACGAAAATAAGCCTATAAAGTTATAATATCTTTATAGACTCATTTAAACTTATTGTATGTTTTACCATTTGGCATAATGTTCTTCTGCACAGCCTTTTAAAGCTTTTATATTAATACTGTTCCCCTTTTCATCTTTTATTTCCCCATAAAATTCTCCTATTATTTGATGAACTGTAGATTTTAACAACACTGCATTCGTTTGAGCCTTTCTATCATATATAGGTTCAAAAATAAGATTTACTTTATCAGATATTTCTGTTTTTATACTCCAAGGTTTCATAAGATTATTCTTATCATAATCATATAATATACATTCATTTAGCTTTAAAATTTTTCCATCTATTAACAGAGCATTTTCTGTAATATCTGTACCATCCGTCCATTTTGCTCCTAAATTAAGCCCTATGATTTTTCCTTGTTGATTCCCTGATGCAGTAGCCCAGTTCCACATAATTTTAAAAGGCCATATCCCTCTTCCAAAATCCAATCCCGCAAAACTATTACTTTTATCAAAGATATAGGTTTTATTATTTAGCATAATTCTTCCTTCTGTAGGTAGACAATTTTGCTTTGATGTAAATTGAAATTTATTTTTACTCCAAGGTATTAATACATTTAATGTTTCATGGCCTTCAGGATAAAGTACAGAAAATTTCGCTGTAAGATTTCTCCCCTTAAAATCTTTACAATGTACTAATATACTCATAGTTTTTAAATATTTATTCCATTTAAAAAGTACCTGTAGCTTGCCATTAGAAAACTCTACATTTTCAAAAACCTTCTGTGATATACTACATCCCTTCCCCAAAGGTGTAATAACGGTTTTTTCTGCGAATTCTTTCGTGTTGAAGTCATAAAAATATACAAAAGCCATTGCTATATAGTCTAAATGGGCTACAGTAACAGAAAATAGACAGTCTTCATTTATCATATACCAATAATTCCACTTTTTCTTTCTAAAGTTATTCCCCTTAAGGTTACAATGAAATATAGGCTCCCTACTCCATCCTATACTTTTTTCATTTAATTTACCGTCCTTTTGGCATACGTTTACTCCAGTCATTATTTCTTTTTCATTAAAAAAAATTTTCCCCATTTTTAATAATTCCCCACCACCAAAGCCTTTATATTATTAAAACTAGTAATACCTTATATTTTAACTCCCCACACTTTCTTTTTAACTAGTTATAGCTATAACAATTATATAACATACAAAAATAAACCCTAAACTGAAAATAAATAAATTAATTTCACAAAATTATTATAACACACAATATTTAAATAAAAAAGATATTATGCTATTCTTTTTAATATATATGTTATATTATTTTTGATAATTAAATCAATTATGCATCATATTAGTTTTTGTTTTTCTATATTATAACTAAATATACGTTAAATTATAAACTTTTAATATTATATATTTGTTTATTTTCAAATTTTACTTATAAGATTATTTAAGTAATCTTTGTATAGGGCTTACTGGCCCTAATAAATTCAGTATATCTTTAAATGGTATAGGTATTTGGAATAAACCATAAGCATATGGAGTGTACTTATATATTGGATAGTATAATACTAATGAATTTGGAGTAAGATAAAATTGCTGGTCTTCATCTAACCCTTTATATTCTTCTATTAAAGGAACGTTATTTGCTTTTATATACTCTCTTACCTTTTGTTCTAATATAGGTTTGTAGTTTATTTTACTTGTGAAAAGGTCACTTAATTTATAGAGCTGTCCCGTATTTAAATCTATATTTAAAGATGAATAAGCAGTAAGACCATGCGCTGCATTAGCATAATAAGTATACATACCAAATAATATACTTAATAAACAGCTTTTATTTAATTTAACTTCATAGAAACCTATAACCTCTTGAATATTTGCTTTTCTTGGTATCAACACTTGCTCTTTAAATAAGTTGCTTACCTCGTTATCTATAGATTCATTTACAAATTTTGATATATTCTCGTTACCTATATCCTGTACAAATGGATATGTTATCTTAAAATTTTTAGGCTGTAAATTTTGTTCATTCAAAGGAAGAGGGTCAATATTACATTGTCTATAATAATTATTATAGTATCTAAAATTATTGTGAAAATTTGGATTACAACTGTTTAAATAACAAAATCCATACCTGTTATAATCATAAAAGGGTATAAAATTCATATCATATCTTTCCTATATATTAATTCCCTTACCATTATATGTTATCAAATACAGTATTGATACCATATTTATTCATTTACTGCTTCTATAATTTTTCTTTTCCAAACTATAAAGTAAAATGTATATATAAATAAATATATTATAAAAACCTGTATTTCAGATGCATCATTTTTATAATTATATATTAATCTATTTAATTTAAATATAAAAAACAAATTTAATGAACTAATTAAAAAAGGTACAAAAAACATAACTAACATTTCTTTATTTATTATAGAATTTATGTTTTTTTTAGATATTCCTAAATTTATCAATATATCATATTTACCTTTTTCTTTTTTTATATCATCATAAAATTTATAATACAAAAGACTTACTCCCATAAGAAAAAAAACTAAAGCTACAGCACTACAAAGATAGAAAAAACCATAGGCCGATCCTCTTTCTTTCATTAATTCTAGTTGTTTTATATATATTCTTTCATTAGGCAATCCCTCTTTTATACTTTTCAATTCTTTTATGTATTTTTTTAAATTCTCTAATTTATACATATAGTAATTTATTTTTTTATCCTTTGGTAATGCTATTAAAGAGCTATCTTTTACTATAATAATATCTCCCATAGTTTTACTTTGAAATATACTTTTTTCTCCTATTTCATTTATTTTAACTTTATTACCATTAATATTTATTACTTCATTAAAATAATATTTTTTAATATCTTCTTCGCTCATATTACCATTATATAACATTACAGCCTTATCTTCTTCTATATTATAAACTGGATAAGAAAGTTCACTAGTTATTTTATTATATTCCGATTCTGATATAATACTATATTGTGCACTTTCTACATCGTAAAATGTAACTTTTACCTTTTTAAATTTAATATTATTCTCTTTTAGTTTATTATCTATAATATTATTATAATCCCTCTCTTTAACTACATAACCTATATCAATAGGGTATAAAATGTCCTTCTTTTTGTCTATTAAATCTTTTTGAACATATAAAATTCCAAATATAAATATAGATATAGACAAAAACATAGTCATAATAAAAAGAAGATTTCTATTTCGAAGAGTTTTTTCCCTAATATTTGATATAAAAATCATATTTACTTTATCCATATATATTAGTTTAATTTTTGATATTTTAGTCAATACATAGGGGAATAACTCTGTTAAGCTTAATAATGTATATGAAAATCCTAATATAAAAAATAATATTATTTCTGCTGTAGATTTAAAAGAATCCATCCTTTTACTGATTATAAACAAGCATATAATCAATATTATACAAACTATACTTAAAAACAGAGATGGCTTTCTTTCCTCATATATCTTATTAAGTCTTTTTACATATCCTCCCTTAGTTATGCCGCATATAATGAATATTATAAGAAAAACTTTAATTGTATCTTTTATAGCCTTAATATTTCCTATTGTATTTATATTTTTGCTCAAAGTTTTTCCTATACCCATCATCATAAATTTAGAAAATACAAAGCCTATTACAATTCCTAAAACTGTTATTATAACACCTAAAAATAAGCTTTCTATAAAAATAATTTTTTTCATCTTTTTCTGAGAAATTCCTAACTTATAAAATATTTTAAACTCCTCTATTCTAGATCCCAAAAATATATTTATAGAATAATCAGTTAAAAAAAATATACCTATTATTAATAATAATTTTATAAAATTTAAATCATCTATAAATCCTATGGTAAATGCATCTTGCACTAATTCTATATTATTTAAAATCAAAGAAAAAAAATAATATACTATGACAGATACTACGCCACTTAGTATAAAAACACTATATYTTCTTAAATTCCTTTTTATATTATTTATAATTATAGTATTAAAACTCATTAATTCTTCCTCCTAAGAACATATTAAAATTTAATATATCCTTATAAAAGTTTTCCTGATTTTCCCCCTTATAAATTTCACTATATATTTCACCATCTTTTATAAAAAGTACTCTTTTAGCATAACTAGCTACAAAAGGGTCATGAGTTACAAGAAAAATGGTACACTTCTCTTGCACATTAGTATCCTTGAATATTTGCATAACTTTCTTTCGGGAATTAAAATCTAATCTTCCTGTAGGTTCATCTAAAAACATAATTTTTTTTCTCTGAACTAAAGCTCTTCCTATTTCTCCCTTTTGATTTTGTCCTCCTGATAATTCCCATACCATTCTATTTTGTAAATCTTCTATATTTAAAAGTTTTAAAATCTTATCTGCTTCTTTTTCTATGTACTTTTTGTCCTTATTCTCAAAAAGCATTGGATAGATGATATTATCTTTTATAGTCAAATTTTTTATTAATTTTACATCTTGGAATACAAAAGAAAATGTTTTTCTTCTAAATTCCCTTCTTTCTTCCTCGTTAATCTTTTTTACATCTATACCATTTATAAGAATACTCCCTGCAGAAGGCTTTTCTATAGTAGAGGCTAATTTTAAAAGAGTACTTTTCCCGCTACCAGAGGGACCCATTATGGATATAAATTCCCCTTCATTTACGGATAAATTTATATTTTTTAAAGCTATTTTCCCTTTTTCTGTACCATATATTTTATAAACTTCTTTTAATTCAATAATACCCATAGATTTCTCCTAACTAACAAATCTAATATCAATTATTTTAAATAAACTATTAATTAAAATATATTGTAATCTTAGTACCTTCTCCTTCATTAGACTGTATATCCAATTCATGGTTTAATTTTTTACAAACTTCATTTGTTATATAGAGTCCCATACCTGTAGATTCTCCAAAAATCCTACCATTTTCTCCTGTATAAAAAGGTTCTATTACTCTGTTTATATCTTTTTTAGGTATGCCAATGCCCTCATCTTTTATATATATATAACTTCTTTTTTGCTGTTCTCCTGCTTTTATTTCTATCAGTTTTCCTTTTCCCTTTGAGTATTTTACACCATTAATTATAATCTGATCTAATATAAAAGATATCCATTTTCTATCTGATTTAATTTTAATATTATTCATTTCTACTTTTGGGAAAACTCCATTTTTTATAAACAATTTTTTATTATAGTTAACTCTATCTAAAACCAATTCTTTCAAATCGAACTCTGCCACATTAAAATCATTGTGAAAACTTTCTAACCTAGCATTGTAAAGAGCAATATTTAATCCCTCTTCTAATTTTTCTGTTTCTTCTTTGATATCTTTTATGCATTGTTGTTCTCCATTTTCTTGAATTATTAGTTTTATTACAGAAAGAGGTGTTTTCATTTGATGTACCCATTGATTTATAAAGTTTAAATGTTCTGTTTGCTTTTTTATATTTTCATGCATATGAAATTTATATATACTATATAATTCTCCAGTATATTCATTTAAATTTTTTCCTAATGTAGAATCACCAAAAGAATTTAAACAATCTTCAAATACTTCTGGTTTTTTCTCCAAACTTTTATACATTTTTCTTTCATTTAAATATTTTAATATTAAATAAACTAATAAATTAAACAAGCTTAATAATATGAAATAAAGGAAATTATCAAAATCCTCAAATCCCCCCATTAAGTTGTATAAGCTAAACAGTATCATAAAATTTAATAAAAATAATATTATAACACCCTTATTATTTTTTATAAAAATTTTCATCCTACTTCCTCCAGGTTACATTCAATCTATATCCTGCTCCTCTTACAGTTTCTATAGAATCCTTTATACCTAAATCTGATAATTTTTTTCTAAGCCTTGCTATATTTACATTTAATGTATTTTCATCTACAAAAGTAGTATCATCCCATATTTTTTCTAAAAGTTCTTCTCTAGTAGCTACTTTAGGATATATTTTCATCATTGCATCTAAAAGATCTCCTTCTTTTTTAGAAAGCATTGCCTCTTTTCCATTAAAATGGACCTGTAATCTTTCCGGATAAAAAAGTAATCCTTCTACATCTAGTATTCTTTCTACTTGACTATTTGCTGCATAATCACCATATACTCTTCTTAGCTGACTTTTTATTTTTGCTAAAACTACTTCATAATAAAAAGGCTTAGTAATATAATCATCTGCTCCACTTTCTATAGCCATAACTTGATTCATTTCTGAATCTCTAGCAGATATAAATATTATAGGACATAAGGATTTTTCCCTTATTCTTCTACACCAGTAATATCCATCAAATTTGGGCAAATTAACATCTAAAAGAATTAAATTTGGTTTTTCCATTTCAAAGATTTCTAATATTTTTTCAAAATCTTTAGCTACTAACACTTCATAGCCATATTTTTCTATATGTTCACCTAAAAGTTTTGCTATATTTTTATCATCTTCTATTATCATTATCTTGTAACCCATATTTATCACTCCCTTTTATATCTAGTGCAGTAACCACTCACCCCACCAATTTAATTATATTTTACGCACTAAAGCCTGTACTAAATTCATATATTAAATAAACTTTTTATTTTTAAAATATATCATATTTAGACTTAATAATTAATTCAAAGTTTAATCAAGTATATTAAAAATAAATATAGTAATAATTTAACTAGAACTAGATTTTATGAATTATTATTAAATTAGATTTAAAAATAATATATTATGCTTTTTTATGAATTAATTATTAGCTATTTTATTTATAATAAAGTTAAAATTARTAGACCATCTATTTTAAATTATAAATTATGAATATAATTTTTAAAAGTAATCTTTTGTTATTATTCATTTATTAATTACATTATATAAAAATGCTAAGAAACTCTTAGCTATTTTCACTTTGTATTTTGTAAAAATATTTTTGAATTACTTAGCATTTAAATCTATTTAAGTTCTGGATGAACAACTTTATATATCTTAGCCCTTTTTTCCATTTTGGGTCCATAGTACTCCCTAGCATAATCTTTCATTTTATCATCCTCTGATTGGTTTCTTTCTATCCATTTAACTGCAAATTCCCTGTAATCTCCTTTAAAATTCTTAGATATATACCAAGTTCCTATCTTTACATTTACATCTGGATTCCCTATATCTTCTTTTTTAAAATTTTTTAATCCCATTTCCTTTGCATAATCTAATACTTTTGTATCCTTTAAGTTAAAGGGACCACAAGGCTTAGAAGGTTCATATTTTAATTCCTCATTTGCTGTTTCAAAATTAATTACAGCTGCAACTAAATAAGGATCTACATTGTATTCTGTTGCATATTTCTTTATTTCATCTTTATGCTTTAAATCAAAGAGTACATTTCTTAAAAATACTCCTGAACCTATTGCTAAAATCAAAACCAATCCTACTAAAGATTTTAATATCTTTTTCATCTTTGTTTCCTCCTGCTTTTTATTGAATTTATTGAATATTTTTACACATATTTTTAGAAAATTTATATTAAATAGAACTTATATCTATTTATTTAGAATTTCTGTATTTATATTTCTCCATTTCATAATAAGTAGTTTTAAGAAAACAAACTCATTTTCCAATCTAATTTCTATAAATTATGATATTGCTTTGTAATAAAATTGTACTGTTAAAAAATAATAGATTAAATATACTATTGTATATGGTATAGCTACCATTGTTATTGGTGTTAATATACCTAAGTTTAAGAATCCTCCAAATATTGACAAAGCTACTCCTCCATGAGCTATGCCTACTATTAATGGAGCAAAGAATATAAATGCCATTTGTTTATATATGGAAGATTTAAGTTCTTTATTCCTTACCCCTATGTTTCTTAATATTTTATATCTATATTTTTCCTCCATAGCCTCTGAAAGTTGTTTAAAGAATATTATACTTGCCGTACATACTAAGAAAACTAATCCTACAAAGCATCCTATAAATAGCATAGTTCCAGATGAAGATATATTTTCTATATAATTTTCATAGTAATTAGAGTTAACCATTCTATACTTTGGATCATTTTTAGATCTTTCATAGTTTGTTATTATGCTATTAAAATCCTTTGTTAGTTTCACACTCCTATTATGATTTTCTACTAAATAAAGCGCATATTTCTCCTTCTTTATTTGATTTTGTAGCTTTATGAATTCCTCGTCTCTAACTATTAATACATTGTCTAAAACCATCATATTAGCTAATGATCTTTCTTCTGAATGTACTACTTTAAAATTTTCTTCACCTATATTAACATTGAGAATTTTATTTTTTTTATCAAGAAATCTTGGAAAATAATAAGCTTCTTTTCGTGAATTTATTTTATCTTTAACTTCAATATTCTTAGCTTTAGCTATTTTATTAAAATCTTTTTCTGATAAAATAGACTTACCATCATAAATATTATTATTTTTATTTTCATACTGCAGCACTGTAATATCTATTTTTTCCTTTAACTTATTTTTACTATTATTTTTTATAAGCTTGTCTATATCATTTATAACTTTATTATTTTCTACTTTTACCACATAATCAAAGGGCATATCTTTATCCATGTTAGCTGAAAAATATTTATAAAAACTTATACTAGCTCCTGAAGCTGTAAGAGTAGTGGCTATAAGTATAGCTATAGTAGCTAAGGTTCTAGAATTCCCTTTTATTCTATATAAAAGTTGAGCATTTGAAATCATATTTAGTTCTTTAAAATGATTTTTCTTATTATTTCTTTTTACTTTTAAATAATATACTGTAAAAGAACTAAAAAACAAATAGGTTCCTATTACTACTGTAGTTAATGTAATCATAGCAACTGATCCTAAACTTTTACCTTTGCTAATAATATACAAACCATGCCCACCCAATAAGAATATTAAGGATAAAACAGCCTTTATCCTTGAAGCTTTAGGTTCTTTTTCTCTCTTACTTTCTGCTGTAAATAAGTCTATTAATTCATATCTATATATAATACTAGATCCACTTATAGAAACTACAAAATATATTAATATAAAAGTTTTTATTGTGGAAAGTAAAGCTTTAATTGAAAACCCTGTATTTATAATATTTTCTGCATCTATAAGCTTTAAAAAAACTAATATAAAACCTTTAGAGAAAAAAGCTCCTAAAAAAATTCCTATGACTAAAGCCATAATTCCCATGGTCATAGTTTCATAAAACATCATTGCCGCTATACTTTTCTTTTTTATCCCTAAAATGGAGTATAAGGCCATTTCTTTTTTTCTCTTTTTAATAAAAAATGAATTTGAATACCATATAAATATAAAAATGAACAAAGCAATTATAGCTGATGCTCCTGAAAAAGATTTGCTTACAGTCTTCATTCCATTTGCTACATCTGCAATTTGATTATTATATTCAATAGCTTTAAACATAGAGTATATAAGTACGGAAAATATCATAGATGTTAAATATATAGCATAATTCTTAAAATTTCTTTTTACATTTTTAAAAGCTATACTAAATAAGCCCATTATTTTCTCCCCCTAGCATAGATGTTACATCTAATATTTCTCTAAAGAAGTCTTTTCTACTTGAATTATTCTCTATTTCTTTATATAATTTTCCATCCTTTATAAATATAACTCTGCTACAATAGGATGCAGCAAATGCATCATGTGTAACCATCATTATAGTTGATTTATCTCTTTCATTTAATATACTAAGGGTTTCTAGCAGCTCCTTTGATGATTTAGAATCCAATGCTCCTGTAGGTTCATCTGCTAATATTAATGCAGGTTTATTAATTAAAGCTCTAGCTGCTGCTACCCTTTGTTTTTGCCCTCCTGATATTTCATAAGGATATTTATTTAATAGATCCTTTATGCCTAACTTTTCTGTTATTTCTATTACTTTTTTATCTATTTTTCTATAGGATACTTTTGATAAGCTAAGGGGCAATGCAATATTCTCTTTAACAGTTAATGTATCTAATAAATTAAAATCTTGAAATATAAATCCTAATTTATCCCTTCTAAAATCTGATAGTTTATCTCCCTTTAACATTGTTATATCATCACCATCTATTAAAATTTTTCCTCCTGTAGGCTTATCAATTGTTGATATTATATTTAATAATGTAGATTTTCCTGCCCCTGAGGGTCCCATAACGCCAACAAACTCTCCTTCAAAAACTTTCATATCTATGCCATTTAACGCTTGATATATATTTCTCTTTTCTCCATATACTTTTGTTACATTTATAGCTTTCAGTATTTCCTTCATAATCTGTTCCTCCCTAAAACTTTAAATTCATATTACAGTGTTAATTATATATACAATAACAAGCATTAAAAATCGATTAATATTTCAACTACATTACAACTTTGTAATACAAATCTGTAAAAGTTGTAACATATTTTCTATAAACAAAGCACAATTTATTTTCTATCTTTTCTGGTCGCATACTATATACTACTAACATTACAAAAAAATAAGGAGATAAGCATTACACTTATCTCCTTACTTATATTCACTATTATTGGGGGATATTTAGAGGGACTCTTTTAATTTATATATATTATAACCATATTTTATTAATTTATTATTAATTAAATAAAAAGTTTTTTTAAATTATTGAAGTTTTTTTCATAAAACTTAATTTTAAACTAATTATTTATAAAAATATGATATAATATATTTTAATTAATAATTATTATTTTTATTTATTATAATATTATTTTCAATACTTTGCAACTATTTTTTTATTTATTTTCTTATTTATTTTTTATATTTAAAATTTCATTTTTTTATAATTAGGAGGGTGGAAAATGTTAGCTAAAAGTCATATAAAAAAAGCTTATTTTTCTATGGGTTGCTTTTGGTCAGTGGAAGCTTTATTTGATTCTTTGGATGGTGTCATTAAAACCTATGTTGGATATACTGGTGGAAGCACACTATTTCCTACCTATAACAGTATAGGAGATCATTTAGAAACTGTAGAAATATACTATGACTCTAGTAAAATAACCTTTGAAAATCTACTAATGGTTTTTGAAAAAAATCATAACTATACTACAAGACCTAATTTATTACAATATAATTCCGCTATTTTATATAATAATGAAAATGAAAAAGAGCTTTGTTTAAACTGGAAGAAGAGTAAAGAGGAAGAGTTAACTAAAGAAGTTTTAACTAAAATTTCTCCTATAGAAAAGTTTTATTATGCAGAATTTTATCATCAAAAATATTATGTTCAATTGGAACCTGTAATTATGTCTAATTTAAGATCTAAATTTTCTACTGGTAATGATCTAATCTCTTCTCCTTTATGTCATAAATTAAATGCTTACTTAGCGGGCTACAGCTCTCTAAAAAATCTAAATAAAGAGATTAAAGATTTTAATCTTTCAAAGGATGCTAAAAACAGATTATTGTCTATTGTAGAAGGTTTTAACCATACTAAATAAAATTAATTTTAAAATTCAATTGATTTTTTTATTTTTTATTAGTTATAACTAATAAAAAAGAGGTGTCTAAAAATACATTTTATTTTTAGACACCTCTTTAACTTATATAC
>NZ_BAAAAP010000034.1:0-28821 GCF_054768215.1 Clostridium sp. CTA-1 | reverse complement strand
CTCAGTTGGTTAGAGCAACCGGCTCATAACCGGTAGGTCCGGGGTTCGAGTCCCTGAAGGTCCACCATTTGGGGGTATAGCTCAGTTGGGAGAGCACCTGCCTTGCAAGCAGGGGGTCAGGAGTTCGAATCTCCTTATCTCCACCATTAGACATAAGATACTTATGAACTTTCATAAGTATCTTATTTTTTTATATCCATTTAAAAAACAAGAAATTTATTGTAAACTAATAATATAAGATTATTTAAATAGGGAGGTTTAATAAAATAGTATATAGAATTAAACAATTTCACTGGAATGCTACTGCTAAATTGGAATATGGAGACATAGTATATATAAATATGCACTTAGATAATGAGGAATTAAAGATTTTCAATAAATTATCTATAAGTGAACAAAAGCATTCTATAAAAGTAGCTTATGATATAGAAAAATTATATGAAGAAGGTAAATATAATCTCACAAAAAATGAGTTTATAAAGGTAGCTTTATTACATGATATAGGAAAATTAAATTATAAAGTTGATATTATAAAAAAAAGCATAATAGTAATTATGGATAAAATTACGAATTCTAGAATAAAAAAATTTCAAAATATTAAATCAGTTTATGTTCATTATAATCATCCTTATTTAGGATATTGCATTTTAAAAGAATATAATAAATATAGTGAAGAAATGTTATTTTTAGTTAAAAACCATCATGATGAAAATATTATAAATAAAGAATTAAGTTTATTAATATATAGTGATAATTTAAATTAATAAAGTGGTGATATTATGAATTCAATAGAAAGAAGAAAAAGCATTGAAAATATGTTAATGAAAAATAATAAACCTATTAAAGGTAATGAAATGGGACAAAAATTAGGTGTCACAAGGCAGGTGATAGTAAAAGATATAGCTATTTTAAGAGCGTCAGGTAGAAATATAATTGCTACACCTGAAGGCTATTTAATACCTAATGAAAATAAAGAATTAATAAGAAGAATTATAGCTGTATGTCATGATAGTAAGGATATAAAAGACGAGTTGGAGACTATAATTAAATTTGGAGGAATAGTAGAAGATGTGGTAGTAGAACATCCTGTATATGGAGAAATAAAAGCAATGCTGATGATAAAATCCATGTATGATATAGATAATTTTATAAAAAATATACAAAACAATAAAGCAGAACCTTTATTAATACTTACTGGTGGGATTCACTTGCATACAATATCTTCAGATAATGAAGATATAATGAATAAAATAATAGAAGAATTAAACAAAAAAAATTATTTAGTAGATGAGGAAATATAAGATGGATAAAGTAGCCCTTTTAAAATGTGATGAATATGATTTAAAAAAAGTAGAAAAAACTATAAGAAATGGATTTGAGCTTTTAGGAGGAGACTCTTTTTTAAAAAAACTTATACCTTATAATAGCAAAATTCTTTTAAAACCTAATATGCTTAGTATTGAAAATGAAGGTTCTCCAGTAGTAACTAATAGTGTAGTTTTCGAAGCAGTAATAAGAATATTAAGAGATTATTCTAGTAACATATCCTTTGGAGATTCCCCTGGATTTGGAGATTCTAAAAGAGCAGCTGAAAAATGTGGATTACTCAATATAGCAAAAAAATATGATATAGCATTTAAAGATTTTAAAGAATCTATTAATGTAAGCTGTGATAATTCTATTTTGTGCAGATCATGGACTATAGCAAAAGCAGCTTATGAAACAGATGTATTAATAACATTACCTAAATTAAAAACACATGCTATGGCTTACTTTACTGGTGCAGTTAAAAATCAGTTTGGATGTATACCAGGAACATTAAAAGCCACTTGGCATACAAGAATGCCTAATGCAAATAATTTTTGTAAAATGTTATTAGATTTAAATACATTGCTAGAAACTGATTTTGCTATATTAGATGGAATTATAGCTATGGAAGGAAATGGCCCTAAAAGTGGAAGTCCCTATAACCTTAATACAATTATAATGGGAAATAGCCTTACAGCAGTGGATTCCGTTGCTGTTAAAATAATAGGATATGATAATCCATTAGAAATTCCTGTATTAAAAGAAGCCTATGATAGTAATTGGGGAAGTGTTTTTTTAAAGGACATAGAGGTATTAGGTGAAAAAATAGATAGCATGGCTGTAAATGATTTTAAACTTTGTAGAGAAGGTGGGGATTTTTATTTTATAAATCCTAAAGTTACAAATTTTTTAAAAGATATTATTGCACCAGATCCTACTTTAATAGAAGAAAAGTGCATAGGATGTAGTAGATGTGCTGAAGTATGTCCCGAAAAACCATATGTTATAGATATGATAAAAAAGGGAGATAAAAAAATACCAGTTTGGAATATGAAAAAATGTATAAGATGTTTTTGTTGTCAGGAACTTTGCCCTAAGGGAGCTATAGAAACTAAATATTCTTTGATTGGAAGATTTTTAAATAGAAATGGTAGGTGATAAAATGAAAAATAAAAAAGCATTGTTTATACCATTAATCATAATAATTTTATTTATAGCATTTTTTAATAAAATAATAAATTTTATTATTAATATAAAATGGTTTAAAGAAGTAAACTATTTAACAATATATTTTACTAAAATGAGAGCTATAATTATTTTAATGATTCCTATATTTATAATATTTTTTATATCTATATGGATGTATTATAAAAGCCTTATGATAAATAGGGATAAAAGTATAATAGATATAGAATTAAATAAAAAAGATTATGGGAAAAAATTATTTTTTATTTTTAACTTTATAGTATCTATATTTTTAGCTTATATATTTTCAAGTAGTTATTGGTATAGAATATTACAATTTAATAATTCTGTAGATTTTAATRTAAAAGATCCTATCTTTTTTAAAGATGTTTCTTCTTATGTATTTAAGTTGCCACTTTTTGAATCTTTATATAAAGTTATAATTTCTTTATTATTATTTTTAGTTATAACAACATTTATAGCTTATTTTATTTTAGAAGCTAAATATAAAATTCAAAGCAAAAAGGATATAAATTTAAAAAATATAAATCATGGCATAAAATCCTTTGCAGGAAAACAATTAGCTATTGTATCTGGTCTTATAATTTTATTTATATCCTTTGGGCATTTAATAAAAATATGGAATTTAGTTTATAGCTCTAATGGAGTATCTTTTGGTGCTAGCTATACTGATGTTCACGCTACTTTATTATTCTATAAAATAATAGTAGTAATTACACTAATTTCATCTATAGTAACATTATTAAGTATAGTAAAAGGTAAATTTAAGCCAGTAAGCATATGTATAGGTATAACTATATTTTTGATAGTATCACAAAATATAGCATCTTTTTTAGTACAAAACTTTATAGTCAAATCAAATGAAAAAACTTTAGAGCAACCCTATATAAAAAATAATATAGATTTAACAAGAAAAGCTTTTGCATTAGATGATATTGAAATAAGAGATTTTGATATTAAAAATGATTTACAAAAGCAAGATATTACAGATAACAAAGCAAGTATAGATAACGTAAGAATAAATTCTTTTAAACCTACATTAGAATTTTATAATCAAGTTCAAATAATAAGATATTACTATACTTTTAATGACATAGATATAGATAGGTATAATATAAATGGAAAATACAATCAAGTATTCCTAGCTGCAAGAGAAATAGATACAGATGCCTTGAACCCAAATACATGGCAAAATAGACACTTAATATATACACATGGCTTTGGAGCAGTTATGAATAAAGTAAATTCTGTAACAAGTGAAGGACAACCTGACTTTGTTATAAAAGATATACCACCTTATAATAAAACAAATATAAAATTGACTAATCCTAGGATATATTTTGGAGAAAAGACTAATGACTATGTTATAGTAAACACTAAGATAAATGAATTTGATTATCCTAAAGAAGATTCTAATAAAACTAATAAATATAATGGACATGCAGGGATAAAAATGAGCTTTATTAATAGATTATTATTTGCTATAAATAAAAAAGATATTAATTTTCTTTTATCAAAGGATATAAAAAGAGATAGTAAGATAATAATAAATAGAAATATTGTAGAGAGGGCAAAAAAAATAGCACCCTTTTTAACTTATGATAATGATCCTTATATGGTTATATATAATGGCAAAATATATTGGATAATAGATGCTTATACTACTACAAATAGATATCCTTATTCAGAGCCTTACGATAATATAAATTATATAAGAAATTCAGCTAAAGTAGTAATAGATTCTGTAGATGGAGATATTAATTTTTATATTACAGATAAAAAGGATCCTATAGTTAATAATTATGCTAAAATATTTAAGGGATTATTTAAAGAAGAAAAAGATGCGCCTAAAGAAATAAGAGAACATTTTAGATATCCAAAAGATCTATTTAGTATTCAAAGCAAAGTATTAGGAAAATATCATGTAAAAGATCCTGGCGTGTTTTATAATGGTGAAGATCTATGGGAAGTATCTAAGGATCAAAAACATGTTGAAGGAGAAACAAATACAAATGATGCTCCTTATATAATTATGAAATTACCAGAGCAAAATAAGGAAGAAATGGTACTTTTGAATTATTTTAATGTAATGAAAAAGGATAATATGATAGCTTTATTTGGAGCAAGAATGGATGGAGAGCAATATGGTAAAAAAATATTATATAAACTTCCATCAGACAAAACGGTATATAGTCCATATTTATTTAAACAAAAAATAAATCAAGATACTAATATATCTAAGGAATTATCATTATGGAATAGAGAAGGTTCACAGGTGCAATATGGAGACACTATAATATTACCTATAAAAAATTCTCTTCTTTATATAGAACCACTATATTTGCGAGCTAGTGGTAAAAATAGTATACCAGAAATGAAAAGAGTAATATTATCCTATAATGATAAATTAGTTTTATCATCTAGTATTCAGGAAGGTATAAAAGAAATATTTAATTCTAAAGATAACAAAGTAAATGATAAAAATGAAAAGGATAGTACAAAGACTATAGATGATTCAAAATTGAAAAAAGCTCAAGAATATTATAATAAAGCCATAGAAGCTCAAAAAAATGGAGACTGGACTAAATATGGACAAAATATAAATGAATTAGGCAATATATTAAATAGTATAAAATAAAAGATATAATAACTATGATTAATATCTGTAAAGAACCCCATATATTTATATGGGGTTCTTATTTGTTTTTTGATTAAATTATCATTTATATGTAAATAATAACATTATATAGAAAATTAATTTGGAGTGATTAAATTTGAAATTTAAAAAAAGCGTATATATTGTTATATTTACTTTAATATTATTATTTATACCTTGCTTTATACATACAAAGAAAGATGTAAGCACAACTAATAAGTTAGACAATAAAACAAAAGAAATAAATAAAAGTGAAGTGGATAGAAATGAAATGTCAGTATTCTCATCTAATACTTGTTTTAAAAAAACTTATTATATAAATAAAAATAAAGTACCAGTATATAAAAATTTTGATTCTAATAGCGAAGTATTATATTATTTATATGAAGATGATATAATTGTTAGCTATAAGGAGCAAAATGGATATATATTTTGTGAAGAAGGAAATTTAGGAAGAAAAGGATGGATTAAGAAAAATAAAGAAAATCTTAAAGGAATTTTACATAAAAATACTGAATATAAAGTAGATGTAGACTTAATAGATCAAAAGATAAGGGTATATAAAAACGATAAAATAATAAAAAATATCAAATGCTCAACAGGAGTTATAGGAAAACAAGATACAGAAACTCCGTTAGGTATTTTTTATATTACAAATAAGGGTAAATATTTTTATAGTAACAAATATAATCAAGGTGGTAGATACTATATTAAATTTTTTGCAAATTATTTAATTCATTCTATACCTGTAGACAAAAATGGTAATATAATAGAAGAAGAAAAAGACAAATTAGGATTTCCTACATCTCATGGATGTATAAGAGTACCTATGGAGGATTCAAAGTGGTTATATAGAAATATACCTAATAAATCTTTAATAATTATACATTATTAAAATGGAGAGAAAGGCTGATAAAAAATGGATTATGATGTTATGATATTAGGTGGGGGAATAATTGGATGTGCATTAGCTTATGAATTATCAAAATATAGTTTAAATATAGCTTTAATAGAAAAGGATTATGACATAGCAGACGATGTAGCATTTATAAATTCATCTGTAGTGTATGATGGGGTGGAATGTGAAGATGATTTAGCAGCTAATTTGGAACTAAATGGTAATAAATTAATGGAACATATATCTAAAAAATTTAAAATTCCATTTAAAAAAACAGGGTCATTAATAATAGCCCAAAATGATAATGAAGTATCTAATATAGAAAATATGTATAAAAAAGCTTTAAAAAGAGGTATAAAAAATATAGGAATATTAACTAAGGATGAGGTAGAAAAAATAGAACCAAATTTAAATATAGATTTTAAAAAGGCATTATATTCTAGCAATACAGCATCTATAGCACCTTTTGATTTAGCTATATCTTATGGGGAAATTGCCTTTGATAATGGGGTAAATTTTAAATTAGAAGAACAGGTTTTAGAAATACAAAAACTATCTAAAGGATATAAAATTATAACTAATAAAAACAAATTTAACTGTAATATAGTTATAAATACAACCCCTGATGAAAATTTTGGAATATATTCAGACACCAAAAGAAATTATAAAAAAAGTAATTTAAATTATTTATTGATAGAAAAAAATTCGATCAAAGAATTTAATAATATAGTAGTAAAGCTAGGTAATAATGAAAATATAAAAAAAATTTTAGCTGTACCAACGGTTCAAGGCAGTATGGTTTTAGCAGTAGATACTTATGAAAAGATAAATTATAAAAATACATTAGATGTGTCTGCTTTGATTTTAGATGAAATAAATGAGATGGATATAAATAATTTTTATCAATTTCCATATTATGATGATAGTATAGTGATAGATGATAGTTTAATAGATAAGGGATATATAAAAGTTATAGTCAATCATTATGGACAAGTAACGATGACACCTTATATAGCAAAGATTGTTACAGATAATATAGTTAGCAATATAAAATGTGTACTAAAGAAAGAGTTTATAGATAAAAGAAGGGATTATTATAAATTTAATGAGTTGTCTTTAGAAGAAAGAAATAAAATTATAAATATGGACAAAAGGTATGGAAAAATAATATGTGCTTGCAATAAAGTAACAGAAGGAGAAATTATAGATGCAATAAGAAGGCCTTTAGGTGCACGAACATTAGAGGGAATAAAAAGAAGGACAGGAGCAGCTTTTGGTAGTTGTCAGGGAGCCTATTGTTTAAATAAAGTTGCATCGATATTAGCTAGAGAAACAAATAAATTTATGACAGATATAGTTAAAGATTCAAAAAATTCTAAAATTATACCCTGTAGAATTAAAGAATTTGATACAATTTAATTTAGGAGGAATAAAGGTGCTTAGAGAATTTATTTGTAATGGATGCAATAAAAAATGTATAATATCTCTTTACAATAGTAATTATAATACTATAAAAGGTAACCAATGTAATTTAGGAATAGATTATGCTAAAAATTATGTTAATACTACTAAGGATATTTTTACTACATTAGTCAGGATAAAAGGATCTAAACATAATGTATTACCAGTAAAAAGTAGTGAACCTATAGAAAAATCTTTATGGATAGAGTGTTCTAAAGCTTTAAGTAGATTATATGTAGGTTATCCTATAGAAATTGGAGATGTAATTTGTAAAAATATTTTAAACACTGGAGTAGATATAATAGCTATTAAAAATATTAATGAGTAAAGGGTTAGCTAAAATTAACAAATGCTATTGACATATAGCTATAGTATTTGTATAATTTTATTAAATTTATGTTTATAATTAAATATTAAAACCTGTGAAGAGGAGCAGTAGCTATATGAAGTTTTAAGAGAGTTAACGGCTGGTGTAAGTTAATAACCTTATATTGTGAATCCACCTCTGAGGGACTGTTATAAAAACAGTACGGATAACCGTTATAATTAAGAGAGGATCATTTTATGATCAATTAGGGTGGCAACGCGGAGCTTTTCGTCCCTTTTATAGGGAAACGAAGGGCTTTTTCTATTATATTATAAAAATACAAAATCTGAAGGGAGGAAGTATTTATTGGATGATCCAATAAATAAAATATTATGTTAGATTTAAAAAGAATAAGAAATAATCCAAATGAAATAAAAGAAGCATTAAACAATAGAGGCGAAAAGTTTGATGTAACTGTAATTGATGAAGTTTTAAAATTAGATGAGGAAAGAAGAAATATTTTAGTTAAAGTTGAGGTTTTAAAAAGTAAGAGAAATCAAGTTTCTTCTGAAGTTCCTAAGCTAAAAAAAGAAGGAAAAGATGTTTCTAATATAGTAGCTGAAATGAAAAATTTATCAGAAGAAATAAAAGAGTTTGATGCTACTTTAGCTAAAATAGATGAAAAAATACAATATATAATGCTTAGAATACCTAATATACCAAATCCACAAGTGCCAGATGGAGAAACAGATGAGGACAATGTAGAAATAAGAAATTGGTCAGAACCAACAAAATTTCATTTTGAACCTAAAGCTCATTGGGATATAGGAACAAATTTAAATATTCTTGATTTTGAAAGAGCTGGAAAAGTAACAGGATCAAGATTTACTTTTTATAAAGGATTAGGAGCTAGATTAGAAAGAGCTGTAATATCTTATTTTTTAGATACTCATACAGAAAAACATGGTTATACTGAAATATTACCACCTTACATGGTAAATAGAACAAGCATGATAGGAACAGGACAATTGCCTAAATTTGAAGAAGACGCTTTTAAAATTTCAGAGGACGATTACTTCTTAATACCAACTGCAGAGGTTCCTGTAACTAATTTATATAGAGATGAAATCCTAAAAGGTGATGAATTACCATTAAAACATGTAGCTTATAGTGCTTGTTTTAGGTCAGAAGCAGGTTCAGCAGGTAGAGATACAAGAGGTCTTGTTAGACAACATCAATTTAATAAAGTAGAGCTTGTTAAATTTACAAAACCAGAACAGTCTTATGAAGAATTAGAAAAACTAACTAATGATGCTGAAACAGTATTAAAAGAATTAGGTATCCCATATAGAGTTGTAAGAATATGCAAAGGTGATTTAGGATTTACAGCTGCATTAAAATATGATTTAGAAGTTTGGATGCCAAGTTACAATAGATATGTTGAAATATCAAGCTGTAGTAACTTTGAAGACTTCCAATCAAGACGTGCTAATATAAGATATAAAGAAGATGCAAAAGCAAAACCACAATACGTTCATACATTAAATGGATCAGGTGTTGCTATTGGAAGAACTGTTGCCGCTATACTTGAAAACTATCAAAATGAAGATGGATCAATTACAATACCAGAAGTGTTAAGACCTTATATGGGAGGAAGAGAAGTAATAAAATAACTGAATATTATTTGTTATAAAGAATTTATATATATTTAATTTAAAATAAACACTATTAAATTGATTTATTGGAGTAAAATTTAATAGTGTTTTTATTATTAGTTAAATAAAATTCCATAAAAACTATATTTTATTTAAGTTATATTTAATAATCAAATATGATATACTAAAATATTATAAAAAATCAATGAGAAAAATAGATATTAAAAATATAATCTACGTTGACAAAGTTTAATTATAATGCTATAATAATTTTCGTTATGAAGTTAAATATGTGGAGAGATGGTCGAGTTGGTTTAAGGCACCGGTCTTGAAAACCGGCGTACGGGTGACCGTACCTAGGGTTCGAATCCCTATCTCTCCGCCATTTTTATGTAAGTAAGCTATGGAGAAATACTCAAGTGGCTGAAGAGGCGCCCCTGCTAAGGGCGTAGATCGGGTAACCGGTGCGAGGGTTCAAATCCCTCTTTCTCCGCCAAAATATTTTGTACGAAGAAGTCGAGCTTTTAGCTGTCGACTTCTTTTCTTTTGTCTTAAGTATAATAAAACCCCAACTATGCTCAAGAATACAACAACAATGTTAAAAAGATAAATTTTATCTAACTGTACCATTTTATAACAAAAGGGTAATGTCATAAAGGATACAATGAGTTTATCACATTCTAAATATAGAAGGTAAGAAAAGTATGGTAATATAAAGAAAGATAAAAGACATAAAAAATTACAAAAAACAAAATAGAAGGAGAAATACATATGATTCAATTTGTTGAATTTTATCCTACAATGAAGGTATTGAAAGAAATAAATCGTCGCTTGTGTATTATGATTGATTTTGAATTTGCGCTTTTAAACGATACAGATGATGAGTATATTGAATCTTATTTTCCATATTATATTTGCAGGGAGAATCCGGATAAATGCAAAAATATTATAAAAGATTTACAGGAATGGGTGGAAGACTATTATCTGCATGATATGACTTGTTTACATGAATATGCACTCTACAAAATTATTTGGAATTATTCAAAGGTAATAGATGATTTAGAAGAATATGCGGGAAAGCCACTTTTTTCTGTTGAGAAATGTGACGAATATTCAGTAGATGAACTGGATCTTCTTAATAGCCTTCAAACAGGAGATGATTTTGTAGAGACTTTGTTTGTAGATATTGATTTTACTTACCTTGATAAGATTGTTTTACTATATCAGATAAATCGGCCAGGATTTGATAGCTTGGGTGTTAATATTAAATATTATAAAGAGTTGATGCCAAAAGATATACGAATGCAAATTGAGGCAGAATTGAAAAATGAAGAGAAAAATAAATTATTGGAAAATTTAATTGTAGTAAAGCTTAAAGATGTGCTAAAAAGGTTAGAAGTGCGTCCAAGGCAGTTATTGAAGCATACAGAAGAGGAAATAAGTGATCAAATTGCAGATATGTTAAGACTGGCTTTACAAGATAAGATACAAATTGAACGAGAGACTCCTGTTGGATATTCTGTCAAAAAATCAGGAGAGTCGGACTTTTTTCTTTCTTCAGTATATAATGGTACAATTACCTATATAGCAATTGGAGAAAATAAGAATTGGGGTCATTTTAATTCTCAGTTAAATCAACTTATAGCATATTTGAATGAAAATTTCCAATTTGGTTTTACAATTGTAATTGTTAAGGACAAAGAAAAAGGTAATGTTATAGAAAAACAACGGGAGATATTGAATAAATTTAATGTAAATGGTCAGTTAGGAGCAAAAAATATATATGAAAAAGATGATATTTTAGTTTCAGTACATGAAAATCCAGAAAACTCAAATGAATTTTGTTTATATCATTTAATTTTAAATTTATATCATCCTATACGTGAAAAAGCTGCATTTCTTAAATAGTATATTTTTATATTCTAAAAAATGTTTTTAGAAAAAATTTAAGAAATATATTGACATATATTATTTTTATTGTTATAATTTATTACGTACTCAAGTGAAAAATTTAAAAAAACGTGGAGAGATGGTCGAGTTGGTTTAAGGCACCGGTCTTGAAAACCGGCGTACGGGTGACCGTACCTAGGGTTCGAATCCCTATCTCTCCGCCATTTTTATATAAGGAAGCTATGGAGAAATACTCAAGTGGCTGAAGAGGCGCCCCTGCTAAGGGCGTAGATCGGGTAACCGGTGCGAGGGTTCAAATCCCTCTTTCTCCGCCAAAGCATTTAACTCTAAAGTTAAATGCTTTTTATTATAAGTTGATTTATAATCATTTTTATGTTAAAATAAATATGTCAAATTTGCATCGGTAGCTCAGTTGGATAGAGTAGCTGGCTACGAACCAGTTGGCCGCGGGTTCGAATCCTGCCCGGTGCACCATAAGTAAAAAGTCTTTCGATTTATCGAAAGACTTTTTTATTTTTTGTTCCCAATAGGCTCACCCATTATAACAGATGTTTCATATCCTAATTTACTTTGATTTAATACATCATCATCAATTTTTATAGTATTTTCTTTAAAGAATAAAATTACTGTAGATCCTCCAAATTTAAAATAACCTTTTTCATCTCCTTTTAAAATTTTAGTATTAGGTTTATAAGTCTGTATTATAGAACCTACACAGGTTGCTCCAACTTCCATAAATATTACATCACCAAAGTTTTCACTATGAAAAATAGCATACTCTCTTTTGTTTTTGCAAAATAAACTAGGAATTTTAGATAATGCAATTGGATTTACTGAATAGTAAAAACCATCTAGCTTTATAGTATTTTCACAGGTACCATTGTCTATAAAATGAAATCTATGATAGTCTGTGGGACATAGTCTTAAAACTAAGCAAGTTCCATTGTCATATTCTTTTGCTAATGAATCATTATTTATTAATTCATAAAAACTATAATTGATTCCTTTTACTTCAGTTACTGAATTTAGATTTAAATTTTCATATGCAAGTATTTTACCATCACCTGGGGATATTAAAATATTTTTATCAGCTTTTATAGGTCTAGCTTCTTTTTTTAATTTTCTAGTAAAAAAATCATTAAAGCATTTAAAATTACTTGATTGATTCTCACTTAAAGACATATCAATTTCAAAATCATTAATAAATTTATTTATTTTTTTACTACTTAACTTTCTATCACAATAAAATCCATATATTTTTGAAAAAAACTTCTTTTTTATAAAAACTTCTAAAAGACTCATACCAATAGGTGATGAATAAGTCCAATTTAAATATTTTTCACCTGCAACTTTTTCTATATCATAATCGTTAGTTTTTCTATTGTAATATTTTATCATTAAAAAACCTCTTTCTAAGTAAAATATGATAAATTAATTATTATTTAATTAGCTATAAATGTCAATAAATTAATAGAAATATCGGAAATATTCATAAATAGATTATAATTTACCAGATTTTATTATAGATATAAGAAGCCAAAAACCCATAAAGGCTGCAATAAGATATCCTAATATTCCTATTATAGATATATCATAAAATTTAGGACCAATATTAGAATTAAGTATAAAAGAAGATCCAATTATCATTGAAGATATTATTAAAGCAAAAACTATTCTGTTTATCATTCTATTTAGCTCATTAATTGATCTATCTAAATTATTGACATTAAGTTGAATTTTTGATCTACCATTTAAAATACTATTTAATAGTTGAATAGTTTTAGTAGGAATTTTTGATAAATCTTCTGCAGTTTTATAACTATTTAATATTAATTCGTCCAAATCAATATTTTTAAAAAGATTAATTTTGTTATTGTTTTTTACATAGGGAATTGCAATATCTAATATTTGAATATTAGGATCTATTTTTTCTAATATACCCTCTATTATAATTAAGCTTCTTATAAGCATGGTTAATTCTTTAGGTAAACTAATATTATTATTATTAGCACATTGAAAGACTTCTTGAAGCATAGAGGACATTTTTATATTTTTTAAGGGAGTAGAAAGATAAATATCAAATAAATAATTTATATCTTCAAATAAATTATTTTTATTTATATAACCTTTTTTTATTCCAATAGACAAAAGTACAGATATAAGTTTATCTACATCTTTAAAAGCTACAGCAAACATAGCTTCATTTAAATAATTTTTCAAATCAGATGTAAGAGTACCCATTATTCCAAAATCAATATAACATATTTTACCTTGACGTATGAAAATATTTCCAGGGTGAGGATCACCATGAAAAAAACCATCTTCAAAAATTTGTTTTAATATAGATATAGCTAATTTATGGGCTACATCTTTTTTATCATAATTTAATTCATCTAAAGACTTTGTATCAGTTATCTTAAAACCATGAATTTTTTCCATAGTAATTATCTTACTGCTACAGTATTTATCTATGGTGTTAGGGATATAAATGCATTTTAGATTTTTATTAAAGTATTTAAACTTTTTAATATTTTCTTTTTCATTAGTAAAGTCTAATTCTAAATTAGTTGCATTTATTAGCTCATCTATAGCCTCTTTAGGATCTATCAATGTATCAAAGGTTTTAATTTTTCCAAGAGTAAATATTTTTTTTAATATGGCTAAATCCATGTTCATTTTTTCTTTTATTTCTGGTCTTTGAATTTTTACTATAACTTCTTCATTATTATGAAGTTTGGCAGAATAAACCTGGGATATGGAAGCAGAAGCTAAAGGTTTTTTATCAAAATCTAAAAAAGCATCCTCTATTGATATATTAAATTCCTCAAAGAATATTTTGTTTATATCATTATAATTATCTTCAGGTACACTGTCTTGAAGTTTGGATAATTCTTTTATATAAGGCTCTGATAATATATCAGGTCTTGTGCTTAATATTTGGCCTATTTTTATAAAGGTAGGTCCTAACTCTTCAAAGGCTTTTCTTAAGTTTTCAGGTGCTTTATATTCGTTAAATTTTGAATCTACAATGTGACCAAAACCATAGAATGCTAATATTTTTATTATTTCTTTAAATCTTTGAACAGAACTTAAGTACATTTTAATACCTCTCTGATAACTTTTATCTATATTATAGTATAAATAAAAGCCCTAACCTTAGTTGGGCTTATTAATATTATTTTTCTAATTCAGAAATTTTAGCTTCAATTGATTTTATTTTATTATTTATATCATTTAAATCATTTTTATTAACAAAGTTTAATTCATTAAATATAGAAATTATATCTTCCTTTGTAAGCTGTTTTTCTTCAGATGAATTTTTACATTTTTTATTTTCATCAACAGTTCTTTTTAATTCCTCAGATAATTCTTTACCTTCATTTACAGTAATTTTACCCTTTTGAACCATTTCATCTATTAGATTAGAGGCTTTTTCATAGGTATAAGCAGCTGAACCAATACCAGCTAAAAGTATATTTTTAAATTCGTTTATCACAATATACACCTCCTACTTTTACATATATTATACTACAATAGAATATGCTACATAAATTAAATAATTATTAACTTTAGTATTAACTATAATTATTGAAATTATAGCTAAAATAAGTTATAATATATACAATTCTTGACAATGATCATGAATTGTAATAAACTATTAAAAGTAAAAGAATAAATGAGCGCTCGTAGCTCAGTAGGATAGAGCAGCAGTTTCCTAAACTGCGTGCCGCAGGTTCGATTCCTGTCGGGCGTACCAAAAGCCTTATAACTTAATTGTTATAAGGCTTTTTATTTTTTTGTAAATAATAATCTTAATTAAATATAATTTAAATTTGATATAATATAAACTAATAGGTATTATTTAGTATTCCATAAAAGGAGCGAATTCTATGAAAAATTCTATAAAATTAGAAATAATAACAGAAGATCGTTTAGGCATGGTGCTAGATATTTTAAATGCTTTATATAACGAGAATATGGATATAAAATCTCTAGAGGTATTCCCTAAAAGAATATATATGAAAATAAATAAGAATAGTTCTTACAACAAAAGTATACTAATTAAAAAAATAAAAAATATAAGAGGAGTTGTAACTGTAAAAAAGACAGATATATTACCATATGAAAAAAATGAAAAAAAATTATTTACTATAATTGATTCTTTAGAAGAAGGAGTAATTTTTGTAAATGAAAAATGCCAAATAGAAGTTTTTAATAAGTATTGTGAAAATCTATTTAATACTTTAAAAGAGAATGTAATTAAAAAACATATAAAAGAAATTTTAGGACAAAATCAACTTATACTAGACGCTTTAAAAATGGGAAAAAATTATGATAATCTACAAATTTTTATTAATAATAAGAATAAAAAAGGAATGTATATATCTACAGCAAGAGCTATTAAAGATGATGGAAATAAATCAATAGGTTCTGTTATATTAATAAAAGATTTACAAGAGACTATTGAAATAGCAAATTCTATTAAATATAAAGAAGAAGAAGCATTTAAAGGAATAATAGGAAATAGTGTTTGCATGGAAAATTTAAAAGAAATATGTAAATCAGTTGCTAAAACAAATTCAACAGTATTAATTCGTGGAGAATCTGGAACAGGAAAAGAACTTTTTGCAAAGGCTATATATAAATTAAGTCTAAGAAACAATAAAAATTTTGTTACTGTAAATTGTGCTGGGCTGCAGGATAATTTAATAGAAAGTGAACTTTTTGGTTATGAATCAGGAAGTTTTACAGGAGCTAAATCTAATGGAAAACAAGGATTTTTTAAGCTAGCTAATAAAGGCACTATATTTTTAGATGAAATTGGAGAACTTCCTCTTAATATCCAATGTAAGTTTTTAAGAGTGCTGCAAGAGGGGACTATAAGAAAAATAGGAAGTACTAAGGAAGAAAAAATAGATGTAAGGATAATTGCGGCTACTAATAGAAACTTAGAAGAAATGGTTTTAAATGGACAATTTAGAGAAGATTTATACTATAGATTAAATGTAGTACCTATAGTTATACCTCCACTAAGGGAAAGAAAAGATGATATACAGCTATTGGTAGATAATTTTGTTAAAATTTTAAATAAAAATTTTCATAAAAATATTAGATATGTTGATAAGAAATTTATAAACGAATTATTAAAATATGATTTTCCAGGTAATATTAGGGAACTTGAAAATATAATTGAAAGGGCTATGAATTTATGTTCAGACAATATATTAAGTGATAAAAAATTCACTATAAATACTAGCAATACATTAATAGATAATAAAAGTAGTGAAAGTGGTGCATTACCTTTACAAGATATAGTAGAGAAGGCAGAAAAATCTGCTATACAGAGTGCAGTGAATGAATATAAAAGTTTAAGAAAGGTAGGTAAAGTATTAGGAGTTTCCCATACCACTGTAATGAATAAAGTAAAAAAGTATGGAATAGTCTGTAAATAAATATTTACAACTGTAAAAAAACATTGCCACTTGCAAATAAAATAATAACATAGAATATTGATATAATCCTATATCTTCAATGGTGATATTGTTAATTTATATGTTTATAACCATTGGCATATTATTTGCTCAAATATATATATATATATATTTGAAAGGGGATTAATATATGGAGAATATTAAAAAAATGGGGTTTGCCACAAAGGCTATACATGGAGGACATATAGGAGATAAACAGTTTGGTTCATTAGCAACACCAATATATCAAACATCTACATTTATATTTGATTCTGCAGAGCAAGGGGGAAGAAGATTTGCAGGAGAAGAAAGTGGATATATATATTCAAGGTTAGGTAATCCTACATCTACAGAAGTAGAGAATAAATTGGCTTTGTTAGAAGGTGGAGAAGCAGCTGTTGTAGCAGCATCAGGTATGGGTGCTATAGCAGCATCTTTGTGGTCAGCTTTAAAGTCAGGAGATCATGTAGTTGCATCAGATACTTTATATGGGTGCACATTTGCACTATTAAATCATGGATTAACAAGATATGGAGTAGAGGTTACATTTGTAGATGTATCTAATTTAGATGAGGTAAAGAATGCATTAAAACCAAATACTAAAGTAGTTTATCTGGAAACTCCAGCTAATCCAACACTAAAGGTTACTGATATTAGAAAGATATCAAATATGGTTCATGAGAGCAATAAAGAGTGTTTTGTTTTTGTTGATAATACTTTTTGTACGCCATACATACAAAGACCATTAGAATTAGGTGCTGATGTGGTTGTACATTCTGCTACTAAATATTTAAATGGTCATGGTGATGTTATAGCTGGATTTGCAGTAGGAAAAGAAGAATTTATAAATCAAGTTAAATTATTTGGCATAAAAGATATGACAGGATCAGTTACAGGACCTTTTGAGTCATTCTTAATAATAAGAGGAATGAAGACATTACAATTAAGAATGGAAAAACATTGTAAAAATGCTATGGAAGTAGCAAAGTTTTTAGAATCACATCCAGCAGTTGAAAAAGTTTATTATCCAGGATTGGAAAGCTTTAAATACTATCAGCTTGCTAGAGAGCAGATGAAATTACCTGGTGCTATGATTTCCTTTGAGTTAAAGGGTGGAGTAGAAGAAGGAAAAATAGTTATGAATAATGTTAAATTAGCAACTCTTGCAGTAAGTCTCGGAGATTCAGAAACACTAATTCAGCATCCAGCATCAATGACACATTCTCCTTATACAGCAGAAGAAAGAAAAGCAGCTGGTATAAGCGATGGATTAGTAAGATTATCTGTAGGTCTTGAAGATGCAGAAGATATAATAGATGATTTAAAACAAGCTTTAGATTTAATAGTTAAGTAATTATTCCATAAAAAATGCAAATGTTGATTACTTTCATAAGGAAGCAACATTTGTTATTATAAATATAAACAGAGTTCTAAGCTTCAGAGGCAGTTTTTACTTCCCCTGGAGCTTAGAAATCGTTATCCAGGGACGTACCCGCTCTTTACTCCCACTTTGAAGAAGATGGGAGTATTAGAGCTGGTAGTCATCGGATAAAAATAGAGAAATAATATTATATAAAGATGTTGATATAAAAAGGAGTTTTACATGAATAGTTATATAGAATATGCAATAATTGAAGCAAAAAAAGCATTAGCAATAGGAGAAGTACCTGTTGGAGCTGTTATAGTTAAAGAAAATAAAATTATAGCAAAAAGTCATAACTTAAAAGAGGAATTAAAGGATCCAACAGCTCATGCGGAAGTATTAGCTATAAAAAAGGCATGTAAGATACTTGGAAACTGGAGATTAAAAGGATGTAAGATGTATGTAACATTAGAACCCTGTGCTATGTGTGCTAGTGCAATAGTTCAATCTAGAATAAGTGAATTACATATAGGAACTTTTGATCCAGTAGGAGGGGCTTGTGGATCAGTAGTAAACATTACAAATAATAGTTATTTAAAAAGTAATTTAACTATTAAATGGTTATATAATGATGAGTGTAGTAAAATAATAACAAATTTTTTCCAAAATATTAGAAAAAATATATAAAAGTGTTTTAATTTAAAATAATAAATACAATTAATGTATTTATTTTAATATAATTACATTAATTCAAAATAAATATTATATTAAAGTATTGAAGTTATTATAATTTCATAGTATAATACTTTATGTTGACAATAAAATAATGATTAAAAGATTTATGGAGAGATGTCCGAGTGGTTTAAGGAGCACGCCTGGAAAGCGTGTATAGGGGCAACTCTATCGGGGGTTCGAATCCCCCTCTCTCCGCCATTTAATCTTTCCGTGCTAGATGGGGAGTTAGCGGTGCCCTGTAACCTGCAATCCGCTACAGCAGGGTTGAATTCTTCGCTTAGGCTTTAACTTGTGGGGTCTGGCCTGTAAAAGTGGTGTTGATAATTGGGTCCCACGCAACGGAAATTCATGAACTCCGTCAGATCCGGAAGGAAGCAGCGGTAAGTGAACACTTTCGTGTGCCGTGGATAAACCTGATTTGAGCTAACTGTACAGGTAACGCTCATAAGTTAACAGACAAAGCGAAGTGCACGGTTTAATAAGAATTTTAAAGGTACTTTTAAAGGTACCTTTTATTTTTTATAATAAAATATTAGTGTATAATATTATATATAGTTTCAATTATTTATGGTAAGAAGGTGGTAACAGTGGGTTATACCGCATTATATAGAGAGTGGAGACCAAGAACATTTAAAGAGGTAGTTGGACAAAAACATATAACAGTAACACTTAAAAATCAAGTTATAGAAAAAAGAATAGCTCATGCTTATCTTTTTTGTGGAACAAGAGGTACTGGAAAGACCTCTACAGCTAAAATACTATCAAAGGCAGTAAATTGTTTAAATCCTAAGGATGGCGAACCTTGTAATGAATGTGAAATTTGTAATAAAATAAATAGTGGAACTTTAATGGATGTAATAGAAATGGATGCTGCATCTAAGAGAAAATTAGAGGATATAAAAGAAGTTATAGAAAATGTAAAATATCCACCACAGGAAGGAAAAAACAAGGTTTACATAATGGATGAGGTTCATATGTTAACTCAAGAAGCAGTAAATGCTTTTTTAAAAACTTTAGAAGAACCTCCGAGTAATGTAATATTCATATTAGCAACTACAGATCCCCAAAAATTACCTATAACTATATTATCTAGATGTCAAAGATTTGATTTTAGAAGAATAAGAAATGAGGAAATATTTGAAAGGCTTAGATCCATAGTATCAGAACAGGGAATATATGCAGATGATAAAAGCCTTAATCTTATAGCTAGAATGTCAGATGGGGCTATGAGAGATGCTCTTAGTATATTAGATCAAGTTATATCTACTGGAGATGGGAAAGTAGAGTATGATCAAGTTTTAGATATGCTAGGATTAGTTACTAATGAAAATCTTCTAATAATTACAAACAGTATAATAGAAAAAGATGTAGAAAAATCTATGAGAATAATAGAAGATATAGTGTTAAGTGGAAAAGATATAAATAATTTTATGAAAGATATGATAACCCATCTTAGAAATATACTTATGGTAAAAGTAAGTAAAAATCCAGACGAAATATTAGATATGTCCAGTGAAAATATTGATTTAGTAAAAGAGCAGGCTGAAAAAATAAGAATAGAAGAAATAATGAGAAATATAAAAATACTTCAAGAGGCAGAACAACAATCTAAATGGGTAAAACAAAGTAGAATATATTTAGAATTGGCTGTGCTTAAGATGTGTAAAATAGAATATGATACATCTAAAGAAGTAATACTTTCAAGGCTTAATAAAATAGAAGAGCTTATAAAATCAGGTAATATAAAATTAGCAATGAAGGAAGAAAAGAAAAAAACAGAATCAAAAGAATTTGATATAAAAAAAATAAAAGAAAATATAAAAGATGAGAAAATAGAAGAAAATTTATTAGAGGAATATAATAAAGACTCTAAATTAACTGTAGAAACTGTAAAAAAAATGTGGCATGATATATTAGAAGCCTTTAAAGCAAGAAGACTTATGGTATTATATGCAGCTTTAGTTACTGCAAATATAACAGATTGCAAAGAAGGTATTATTACTTTAAATTATAATAAGCAGTATTCTTTTAATAAAAAGAGATTAGAAAAGCCAGAAAATAATAAAATAGTTCAGGAAATTTTTTCTGAGGTACTAAAAGAGAAAGTTAGAATAATATATACTGTAGAAGAAAAGGCTAAAGAAGAAAATTTACCAGAAGAAATTTTAAAAAATACTTTTGGAGAGAATATACTAGAAATAATTGATGAATAGCTAGTTAAATATTACAATTATGATATAATAAAAATCGAATTATTTATATTAAGGAGGAATTTTTTATGGCAAAAGGTGGATTCCCTAACATGGGTGGAGCAAATATGAATAACTTAATGAAACAGGCTCAAAAACTTCAACAAGATATGGAAAAAATGCAGGTAGAAATGGAAAAGAAAGAGTTTTCAGCTACAGTCGGAGGTGGAGCAGTTATAGCTGTTGCTAATGGCAAGAAACAAATAGTAGATATAAGAATTAAACCAGAAGTTGTAGATGAAGATGACATAGAAATGCTTCAAGATTTAATAATGAGTGCATGCAATGAAGCTTTAAAGAAAGCTGAAGAAGACACTTCAAGTGAAATGAAAAGATTAACTGGAGGAATGAACTTACCAGGAATGTTCTAAATTTAAGCTAAAGTAAAATAGAGGTGAAAGATTTGGATTTTTATCCTATAGCTATAGAAAAATTAATAGAAGAGTTTGCTAAATTACCGGGCATAGGTTATAAAACAGCCCAAAGACTTACTCTATATGTATTAAATTTACCTAAAGAAGAGGTAAAAGAATTTTCAGAGGCCTTAGTAAAAGCTAGAGGCACAATTAAATATTGTTCTGTATGCGGTAATTTTACAGATAAAGATCCTTGTGCTATATGCGGTAATCCTAATAGGGATAAATCTATTATTTGTGTAATAGAACAACCTAAGGATATAATGTCTATGGAAAAAATAAGAGAATATAATGGAGTATACCATGTATTACATGGCAATATATCTCCTATGGCAGGAAGAGGTCCTGAAGATATAAAATTACGAGAATTAATAAGAAGAGTAGATGGTAGTGTAAATGAAGTTATAGTTGCTACTAATCCTAATGTAGAAGGAGAAGCAACAGCTATGTATATATCTAAAATATTAAAGCCTCTAGGAGTTAAAGTTACAAGAATTGCCCACGGAGTACCAGTAGGTGGGGATTTAGAGTATGCAGATGAGGTTACTTTAGCTAAAGCTTTAGAAGGAAGAATAGAATTATAAAAAAAATTTATGAATATAATTCCCATTTTACGTCTATTATTGAAATAGGAGATAAAATGGGAGGTTTTTTTATAATGAAAAAATTAAATAATATGCAAAACGAAAAAAAATTATTACTAGAATCTATAGACAGTGTAGTATCAGAGATAAATAATATAAGAAGATTGTTTGAGAATGCAAGTGATCCTAAACTAATTGATTATGCTATATATATGGAAGAGGCATTAAAAGCCAAATATATTTATCTCTTAAAAGAAGCTAAAGAAAAAGGTATCAAGGTAGAATATTGTGATACCATAAAAGAAGTTGAAGTAGGATAACTTTATATTTAATAAACCATTAGAAATATAAAATTCTAATGGTTTATTTTTTATTATTTTTTACTTAATATAATATTAAAACAATATATAATTTTTAGTATTAATATAGAATATATATATAATATATATTAGGAGGTGCTCAGTTTATGGGAGTAGAATATATTGCTTATTTTGTTTTAGCTATATTTTTGTTGTTTGTAATAGTAAAAATATTTTCATGGCCATTAAAAGTTCTACTAAGCTTAATAGGAAACGCTATTTTAGGAACAGTATTATTATTAATTTTAAATGTGGTTGGAGGAGCGTTCAATTTTTACATAGGTATAAATATATGGACAGCATTAATAGCTGGATTCTTTGGAATACCAGGAGTTATATTTCTTATAATATTTAAATTATTTCTATAAATCTGTGGATAACTTAAAAAAATAGAAGTTTTCAACAATACGCAGGTTAATGTGTGGATAAAATCTGTGGATATGTGTATAATTATATTTGAATTTATATATTACCTATGAGAGGAGGATTATCGAAATTTTTTTCGATAAAATAAATTTGAAAATAACTAAAAATATATTAAAAGCTGAATTTATAAAAAGGCCAAATAGATTTCAAGCTTATGTAAAGATAAATAAGGAAATAGAAATGGTTCATGTACCCAATACCGGAAGATGTAAGGAGATATTAACACCAGGCTCTACGGTTATATTGAGGGAAGAAAATAATGAAAATAGAAAAACTCGATATGATTTAATAGCTGGATATAAAGGAGATATGCTTATAAGTATAGATTCCCAGATACCTAATAAGGTGGTTCATGAAGCATTAATGAACTTTAAAATAGAAATTCTTAAAGAATACACTAACATTAAAAAGGAAAAAACCTTTGGGAAAAGTAGATTTGATTTTAAATTAGAAAAAGAAAATGGACAAATATACTATTTAGAAGTAAAAGGGGTAACTCTTGAAAATGATGGTTTAACTATGTTTCCAGATGCCCCTACGGAAAGAGGAACAAAACATATATTAGAACTTATAGATGTGAAAGATAAAGGAATGGGAGCAGGAGTACTATTTTTAATACAATTAAATGGTGTGAAGAAATTTACACCGAATCATAAAATGGATGAGAAGTTTGGAAAAGCTTTAAGGTTAGCAAAAGAAAAGGGTGTAGATATTTTAGCCTATGATTGTTTAGTTGAAGAGAATAGTATTTCTTTAAATAACCCTGTACCAATAGAAATCTAGACAAAATTTGAAATTACGAGAAGTGGAGGGAAAGCTTTTTATTAAGCTGAATATATGAAATTTAAATATTGTCCACTATGTGGGGAAAAATTAATCGAAAAATATAGTTGGGATGAAGGGGGAGTCCCATACTGTAAAAAGCATAACATAATGTATTTTGATACTCCTAAACCATGTATTGTAGTAGGTGTAATTAAAGAAGAACATGTTTTGTTGTTAAAGCAAAGTTACATATTTAAAAATTCTAAAGTTCTTTTATCAGGATATGTATCTAGTGGAGAGACCGTTGAAGAAGCTGTTCACAGGGAAGTTAAAGAAGAAGCTGGTATTAATATAAAAGATTTGAAATATCTAGGAAGTGATTATCTAGAGAGTAAAGATATAGTTATGATTACATTTATGGCAACATATAAAGACGGAATTTTAAACAAATCAGAAGAAGTAGAATGGATTAATTGGATACCTATAAAAGAAGCTATAGATCACATGGAAGAAGATGAAATAGGGAAAAAAATAATAAGAAAAATAATGAAGAATTATTTGTGAATAAATTTAAAACTTTAAGAAGAGGATAAAAATAAGAAGGGTTTTAATAAATACATATAGAATCTATTTATTAAAAAATTAAAGCTTTTTAAGGAGGAAAAAATGAGTAAATGAGTAACAAAATTGAAAAAACACCTAAACGTGTACCGGAAATAAAAGGTGTATTAAGAAGTCATATGATAGAAGTTCCTTCAATTATTAGAGAAGCTAGTGGTATTAGAGTTTTTGGAAAAAGAATAAAATCCTTTGTATATAGTACAGATGTTGCTGTTATTAAAAATACTAACGCAGATGCTGTAATAGCAGTATATCCTTTTACTCCTCAACCCATAATAACTCAATCTTTAATTTTAGCTGCGGATATTCCTGTTTTTTGTGGTGTAGGAGGAGGATTAACCACTGGAAAAAGAGTTGTTAATTTGGCCTTAGATGCTGAATTTAAAGGTGCTATGGGTGTTGTTGTAAATAATCCAACTCCTAATGATGTAATACAGCAAATAAAAGATACTATAGATATTCCTATTGTAGTAACAGTCGTATCAGAGTATGAAGACATAGAAGAGAGAATTAATTCAGGAGCCACTATACTTAATATATCAGGAGCTAAAAAAACAGCGTACATAGTTAGAGAAATAAGAAAACGATATCCTGACTTCCCTATAATAGCTACAGGAGGGCCAAGTGAAGCTAGCATAAAAGAAACCATAGAAGCAGGTGCAAATGCTATAACATATACACCACCCCCAGCATCAGACATATTTAGTGAAGTTATGGATAAATATAGATTTAATTTTAAAAAGGAACATGATAGAATGGAAAATGAATAATCCTAAAGGAGCTTAAGTTTAAACTTAAGCTCCTTTTAAGAAAGTTTTAATACTTTTGTAAATATATTTAATATATATAATGTTATTATAAAGTAGTGTAAGTATATATATTTAGAAAGGTATTAGGATGGGAGGGCTAATATGAATGGGATACTATTTTACTTTAGTGGAACAGGTAATACCAAATGGGTAGCAGATAAAATAGAAAGTAAATTATGCAAATTAGATAATACTATACATAAAGTTAATATAGAAAATGTTGATGAGGATGTATTAAATAAAATTCATAATTATAATTTTATAATAATAGGAACACCTATCTATGCTGAGATGGGGCCAAAACTAATACAGGATTTTGTTAATAATATTCCTAAAGCAAAAGAAAAAATTAAATGCATACTATATTCAACTCAAGGCGGCAATACTGCTTGTGAAACAGAGAGTATGCATAAAATTTTATGTGATAAGGGTTATGATATAGTTATAAAGATTAATATAAAGATGATAAATAATTATTATTTTTCTTTAGGTAAAAAGCCAGATAAAGCTGAAATAGAAAATATATTAAGAAATGCAGAAAAAAAAGTAGATCTAGTTGTAGATAAATTTTCAAAGGGAGAAAGATATTTAGAAAATATAAGTAAAACTAGATTATTTTTGGGGAAAATAGCATCTAAAGGATTTAATAAATTCCTTCCCAAATTATCAAACAATCTTAAATCTACAGAACATTGTATTAAATGTGGTATGTGTGTTAGAAATTGTCCAAAAGGAAATATAGTATTTGAAAATGGAGGAGTAGTTTTTCATAGTAATTGTATATTGTGCTTAAGATGCATATATATATGTCCAAGTAATGCAATATTCTATAAAGAAAAAAGAATAGATCAAATAGAAAAAAATATAATAAAATTATTGGACATAAAATAGGAGGCAAGGTATTATAATATGAATATAAATAGTGATAATTGTAGCAAATGTATAGATATATTAAAAAGTAACTGTGATGGTAATGTAGAAAACTGTATTTGTAAAAAGTGTGTTAGAAATATAGAAAAGTGTATAATTACTAAGTATTGTTCAGAAACAGAATCTACATTAAGTATATAGCAAATGGTAAAAAATACAATACATTGATAAAATAGCAAAAATATGGTAATATTTTAAATATACTATACTTTTAAAAATTGATAATAACAGTTTTTAAAGTTTTATTTTTTTAATAATATATAATTTAAGTTTCGGAATAAGGGTTAAATAATTATATATTGTTATGAAAATTATAATTTTATAACAATCTAACGGTTAAAAAAGGCTAGGAAATAGTTTTGTTATAAAAAAATTTATATAGCTTTATAAACTGTTTATGATTTAAACCTCTATTCTTAATTTGAGCGGTTATATATAAGAATAGGGGTTTTTATAATTTTTGTGGATTAAATAATTGATTTTATTATAAAATAGTAGTAATTAAATAAAAACAAGGAGGATTAAAATGGAGAACTGGTTACAAAGAACTGAATTTTTAATAGGAAAAGAGGCTATAGAAAAATTAAATAAAAGTAAAGTTGTGGTTTTAGGTGTTGGAGGAGTAGGAAGTTTTGTAATAGAAGCATTAGTTAGATCTGGAGTAGGGAATATAGCAATAATTGATAATGATACAATAGATATAACTAATATAAATAGACAAATTCATGCTAATCTAAATACTGTTGGAAAATCTAAAGTTGAGGTAATGAAAGAGAGAATATTATCTATAAATCCTAATTGTAATGTTAAAACTCATCAAGTATTTATAAATGAAGGTAATATAAGTGAAATAGTGGATAAGGATACAGATTATGTTGTAGATGCTATAGATACGGCTTCTTCTAAAATATTAAGTATAGTATGGTGTGATAAGAATAATATAAATATAATAAGTAGTATGGGTACAGCAAATAAATTATACCCTAGTAAATTAAAAATAGCAGATATATATGATACTAAAGTATGTCCATTAGCTAAGATTATGAGATATGAACTTAGAAAGAGGAATATAAAAAGTCTGAAGGTTCTATATTCAGAAGAAACTCCAATAAAAAATAATAATAGACCATTAAATGATAAAGGTAGGCCAACGCCAGCTAGTATAGCTTTTGTTCCACCTTGTGCTGGTCTTATAATAGCAGGAGAGGTAGTAAGAGATATAATTAAATAAAGTATATATTAATTAAATTTATTAAATTTATTAGGGGGGAATAAGCCATAAAGAATAAAAATTTTATTTTATTGTTATATATTTTTTTAACAATGATACTAGTAGCGGTTTGTGATAGTACAAGGGGGATTTTTATTCCTATATTCAAAAATGAGTTTAATGTAAATAATACTAAAATAGGATTAATGATTACTATAAGTACATTGGGCTACACAGTATTTACATATTTGGGTGGTATACTATGCCAAAAGAAAGGCCAGAAGAGAGTTTATTCTATAGGACTTTTAATAATAAGTATATCTTTTTTATTATTAAATTTTACGCCTAATTATATAATTCTTGTTATTTTAATGTTTTTGATAAACGGAGGCCAAGCTTTCTTAGCTATATCTAGTAATACAATAATACCTATAATTTTTATAAGTTTTCAGGCTATAATAATGAATTTAGCTCATTTTAATTATGGAATGGGATTAGCTTTATCACAAAGAATTTCTGGTATGCTTTTGTATAGAGGTATAACCTGGAGAAGAATATACCTTTATTTATCAATTATAACTTTCATAGTATATCTATTGTTATTTTTTATTAATGTACCTGTGATTAATAAGTTAAAAGACGATAATAAATTAAAATCCAAAGAAATTTTTAAAGATAAATTATTATATTTTTATATATTTGCATTAGGATTTTATGCATTTAGTGAAATAGCTACAGGAAATTGGTTTGTTAATTTAATGGAGAATGGATATAAATATAATAAAAATCAAAGTTCATATTATATATTTTTATTTTCAGCCTTATTTGCTTTAGGGAGATTATTAGGGGGATTTTTAGTAGAAAAATTCAACTATATAAAGGCTGTATGTACATCTTTGACTGTGGCTTTAATAATGTATTCTATAGGCATAACATTAGGACAAAAGGGGCTAATTTTGATATCATTATCTGGAATATTTTTTTCTATAGTATATCCTACAGTAGTATTAACTATTAGCAAAGTATATTCTACTAATAGTTCTTATGTAACAGGAATAGTAGTAACCTTATCTTCTTTTGTAAATATGATTATAAATTTTTTAATGGGATATCTAAATGATTTAATAGGTATTTATATATCATATTATCTTATTCCTATAAGTTTGTTTATTTCCTTAATGTTCATGTTTTTAATACACAAAAATATAAAAAAATTAGCCTAAAATTTTTGACGTGTAGGGGAGAGGATTTATGAACAATAAATTTAAGGTAAGCATAGAATTAGCGAAAGGTACAGTAAATGAATATATAATTAAAGATATTACAGGGATAAGTATAGGTAGAATATTCTTATTAGAGTTATCTAAAAAAAATAAATATGGCTGTTTTAGATTAAATCTTTATAGAGATGGTGAAAATTCAAATATTTATTTAAATTATATATTAAAAGATTTTTTACAGTATTTATTTTATAAAAAAGA
>NZ_BAAAAP010000033.1:0-31918 GCF_054768215.1 Clostridium sp. CTA-1 | reverse complement strand
TTTTAATATAATGTTTACTGTAAATTAAAATTTTATATATAATATACTAACAAAAACAGTATACAATATATAAGAGATTTGTATATTATAGATATTAATCATTACAATAATTAAAAATATCCAAATAAGAATTTAATATTATTTGATATTTAATTTGATAAATTGGATTATTTGTTTTATAAGTATTTGGGAGGAATTTGTATGACTAAAGGTATAAGGCTGCTAATAGTTTTGGTATTAGTAAGTATAATAGTAGCATCTTCTTGTACCTCTGTGATTATGGATGATAGAAAGGAATCAGAGAAGGTATTTAAGGAGTATATAAATTTATTATATACCGTTAAACCTAAAAGCAAAACTAATAGAAATATGACTTTACAACAGGTGTATACAGAAAATATTTTTGAAGATGTAATGACAGAAAATGCTTATAATAGTTTATGGAGAGATCAGATTCCCTTAGTACTATCACTTATAGTTAATAGAAATAATTATCATGTAAGGGTTAATAATATAGATATAGAAAATTATCATAAAAATAAGGATGGAACAACTACCTATACTTATAATGTTCGCTTAAATATATTTTGTTCTTTAGACAAAAGACATAGAGAAGAAAAATTAAAGGGAAAGGCCACTTTAAAGAAAATTAAATTTAAATGGAAAATTGTAAAAGATAAACAGTTTAATTTAGAGAAGATTCTTTTGGAAGAATAGATTTAATAATTCTTTATTATAGATAGTATTTGTATAAGAATATTTAAAGTTATAGAGAAGTAAAGCTTTTTAAAATAGGTATTTATTAATTTGTAAAAAAGTAACACTTATAAAATTATAAGTGTTACTTTTTTTGTAAAGGGGATCTTAAAATTGTAAAACTTTTAATTGTCTTGTATCTTTTGGGGGAGGATACAAGAGTGATATATATAATATTATTTAACAATTATTATTTATTAATATTTTATACCATTAAGTTTTATATGTCAACAATTAAAAAAGTAATTTTATTTATTTTTTTTAAATGCCATAACTATAAGTAAAATGAAAACGGAAATAAGGGCTGTTATTCCGCCAGGAGCACAATCTAAATAATAGGATAAAAATAAAGCGGATATTACATCAAATATACTTATTAATATAGACAAAAATAGGGTGCTTTTAAATCCTTTTTTAAACTGTAGAGCAGTGGCTACAGGTAGAGCTATTAAAGAGCTTAAAACTAGAACTCCAACAATTCTGATAGATACGGATATGGTAGCTGCAACTAAAATAGAAAAAATATAATTTATAAGTTTTACTCTTACATTAGCTATTTTAGCTCCTTCTTCATCAAAAGCTATATACAAAAGTTCACTATGTAATAAAATTAAAGTAACACAAGATATTATGCTTAATATAAATACAGTTAAAAGCTCGCCTTTTGACACTGTAAGAATACTTCCAAATAGGAAGGAATTTATATTACCTGAAGCTTTCCCAGAGCTTACTAAGGTTATAGCAATACCTACACTTAAAGAAAGAACTATAGATAAAATTAGTTCTGCATATCTTTTATAATAATCTCTTAAAAATTCTATAAAAACTCCTGCTATAGAAGTAAATATAAAGGCGCTTAGTATAGGGTTCTGGCCTAAGGATAATCCTATAGCTATACCAGCCAAAGAGCTGTGAGCTAAAGTATCTCCAATCATTGAATATCTTCTAAGTACTAAATATATACCTATACTAGGGCATAAAACAGATATAAATATAGAAATAATTAAAGCTGTTCTCATGAAAGTGTAACTTAACATTACATCACCTCTTTCAATTTTATGTATTGTTCTTTTGTATAAAGTTTTCCAAGGCCATCCTTAATTTTAAAAAGATGACTTGAATTAGAAAGAGCTGCAGAAATGTTATGCTCTACGGATAAAACCGTTAGATTATGGCAACTATTTAAATGACTTATTATTTTATATATTTCATTTTGACTATTTATATCTATGCCTGTAGAAGGTTCATCTAGTATTAAAAGTTCTGGTTCTCCCATTAAGGCTCTAGCAATAAATATCTTTTGTCTTTGACCTCCAGATAAATTTCCTATAAGAGAATGCCTATATTTAGTCATTTTAACAATGTTTAAGGCTCTATCTATAGCAGTAGAATCTTTAATTTTTAACACTTTTTTATGACATTTAAGGACTTCCTCTACAGTAATAGGAAAATCAGAATTAAAATTTTCATATTTTTGAGGTACATAGCCTATTTTACTATTTTTTAAATTTATATCTCCTAAAGTAGGGCTTAAAAAACCAAGTATTAGTTTTAACAATGTACTTTTACCAGAACCGTTAGAACCAAGTATAGAAACATACTGCCCCTTTTTTATATTGAGATTTATGTTTTCTAAAATATAAGGTTTTTTCTTAGTATAAGAAAAGCATAGATTATTTATTTCTATCATATTTTACCTCCAATGATATTTTTAATAAAAACTTATTTATTTTAAGTTTTATTTATGATATATTATTAAATGAATTTAATTTTCATTTGCAATTAATATTGACAGTTTTATAATATATGTTTATATTATACATATAAATGCAAATAGTTTGCAATAACCTATAGAAAAAATATTAATAATAATTATGTATAAATAATTATTCTAAATAAGGAGTGATACTATGAAAAAAATACTAAGCTTTATTTTAATTCTATCCAATATAATATTTTTTACAGCTTGTTCGGCGCAAAATAAAGAAAGCTTTTCTTCAAAAGATGAAAAAATTAAAGTGGTAGTTTCTTTTAATCCACTTAAGGAATATGTAAAGGCAATAGGTAAAGATAAAGTAGAAATAAAATCTATAATACCAGAGGGTTCAGAGCCTCATGATTTTGAACCTAAAATAAGAGATATGGAATCTATAAATAGTGCTAATATATTTGTATACAATGGTTTTGGAATGGAAGCATGGGTGGATAAAACTTTAAAGAATATAGACAATAAAGGATTAGTTGTAGTAGAGGCATCTAAAAATGTTACGCCTTTAAAAAATAAGGAATCGGAAGAGGAACATCATGAAGAGAATAAAGAAGAACACGAACATAATAATGGTCAATATGATCCACATACTTGGTTAAGTATAAAGGCTGCAGTAAAACAATCAGAAGTTATAAAAGATGCTTTAGTTAAGGTAGATCCTAAAAATAAGAATTATTATGAAAATAACTATAAAGACTTTAGAGAAAAATTGGAGAAATTATACGATGAATATAAAAAGAAGTTTGAGAGTGTAAAAGGAAATCATTTTGTAACAGGGCATGCAGCTTTTGGTTATTTGTGTAGAGACTTTAATTTAGAACAAAATAGTGTGGAAAATGTTTTTGCTGAAGGAGAACCAACCACTAAAAAAATGAAGGAGTTAATAGATTATTGTAAAAAAAATAATATAAAAACAGTGTTTCTAGAAGAGAATGTAAGTGAAGAAGTGTCTAAGACTTTAGCAAAAGAAGTAGGAGCTAAAGTAGAAAAAATTTATACTTTAACCAATTCAGTAGAAAATAAAGGATACATAGAAATAATGCAATATAATTTGGAAAAAATATATGAAAGTTTAAAATAACATAAAGTATTATAGATATTTATAAATTAATGTAAAATTAATATAAAAGTCTTTCTTATAATATTATCTTAAAATCCTTATTAGAGATAAGGAGAAGATGATTTAAAAGAAAGACTTTTTAATTTATTCTGCAGTTTTATTTGATACTATATTAGTTTTTTCAATAATATCAACGGATAATTCTTGGACAAAAGATTCTTTTTCTTCTAACTTTTTATCTTGTTCTGAGAATAAATATTTTTTTATAAAAAATATTCCGGCTAAAGACAAAACTCCTAAAAATATTTCAAGAGCAGAGGAACCGTAAACTAACATTTTTCTAGCTATAGCATAGAGCATTACTTCAACTACACTGTTTGGTGTATGCTTTACTAGCATTAAAGCTAATTCTAAAGCTATTACTAACAATAAAAGATGGGATAAGAATTTTTGAAACATATCGTAGGATGGGATTGCATCTAGGGTAAAAATTTGTATGATAAAACTTATAAGGTCTTTAGAACTTAGAAATACAGAAGCTATCATAAAAATGGCTAACAAAGTTTCTAACCACATAACACCAGATATTATTTTAGACTTTAAATTTTTTAATTTAATATTGCTATATTTTTTCACTATTATATCAACATCCTTAACAATTTAATAATTCAATTTTTTAATAACTTAAAAAATTAATAAAAAAATAAGTAAGTAAAGTGGTTATAAATACCTTATATAAATTATAATATATACTTGTATAAGTTATCAATAGGAAAACGTAAAGTATAATGAATTATTTTTATTTTCCAAAAATTCAATTGGGAATGGAAAGAAGTTATTATTAAAAAAATTAATAAACAGGAGTTTATGGCACAAAATATAATATAGACCTGTTAATTTACTATTATGTTCAGAAGATGGGTATATAATAAACATGCTTTGGCTACTTTCGATTTTAATATTAGCAAAATTTATCTTATATTTTTTTATTACTACTTTAAAATAAGGAAAATTTAATTATAATTAAGATATAAATTGGAGGAATTACTATGAAGAGAGCTTCCATAGATAGAAATTTTAGAAAAATAAAGAATTCCTATAGTCAGACAGAGGATATAGTACAGCATTCTAAAATTAATAGTTTGTGGGAACAAGAAGCATCTATTAGAAAAAAATTAAAAAAATTAGAAACTATGAAAGATGAAAATATAAGGGATTTTAAAGAGGTTTATAATAATTATTTGCATCTTTTAGATTATATCTCTAAAAAATTAGTAAGGGATTATAATATAAAACATAATACAGACTTTGATTTTTATGAAATAATAAAGGGGAATAGAAAAAATTATTTGAAATCAGGAATAATAAGTGTTCTTATAACTAGGCATATTCCAACTATGATATTTAAAGAATTTGATAGGATATTTCCGAAGAATCCTAAAGATGAATATAGGGAAGTTAGATATATGAATAGAAAATTTTATCTTCATTTAGGAGAAACTAATACGGGAAAAACTTATAATTCTATGGAAAGACTAAAAGAAAGTAAAAAAGGTATATATTTATCACCATTAAGAATACTGGCCTTAGAGAATTTTGAAAAATTAAATAAAGAAGGCGTAGTGTGCGACCTAATAACTGGAGAAGAAGAAATAAAGAAAAAAGGGTCTAAGCATATATGTTGTACTATAGAAAAATTAGATATCAATGAAGAGTATGATGTAGCTATTATAGATGAAATACAAATGATAGATGATGATCAAAGAGGGAGTGCTTGGACAAGAGCTATATTAGCATTAAAGTGTAAAGAAATACATGTTTGTGGAGCATTGAATACAAAAGAATTAATAATAAATATCATAGAAGACTGTGGAGATGAATATGAATTAAAGGAGTACTTTAGAAATATACCTCTTAAAATTGAAGAAGAGGCTTTTAGATTAAAGGATATAAAAAAAGGAGATGCATTAGTTACTTTTTCTAAAAAGAAAGTCCTTCAATTAGCAGATTATTATGGAGATTTAGGTATAAAAACTAGTGTAATATATGGAAATCTTCCACCAGAGGTTAGAAGAAAACAATATGAACAATTTATAAGTAAAGATAGTAATATATTAATAACTACAGATGCCATAGGTATGGGAGTAAATCTTCCCATAAGAAGAATAATATTTATGGATATTAGAAAATTTGATGGAAATGATATGAGATACTTAACTTCACAGGAAGTTAAACAAATAGGGGGAAGAGCTGGAAGATTTGGTATATATGATATAGGTTATATAGCATCTTATGGAAACACTCAAAATTTTGTAAAGGAAATGATAGAAGTATACGATAGAAAAATATACGAAGCTGTAATAGAACCAAGTGAAGCTATACTAGATGTAAAAAGTCTTCCATTGAGAGAAAAATTAGCTCTTTGGAGCACAAGGGAAGAAAAAAGTTTATTATATAGAAAAATGGATATAGGAGAAAAAATTTTAGTGCTAGATAGTATAAAAAATTATAAATTACCAGAAAAGTATCAGTGGCAATTATTAAAGGTACCCTTTGATGTTACCAATATAAATATAATGAATGATTTTTTAAAATATGTAAATGAGATTTTTATAGGTAATTTTAAAAGTATATCTAAACCAAAACTTAATTCTAAAGATTTATATGATTTAGAATTGTATTATCAAAAACTAAATTTATATTATTCTTTATCTAAAAATTTTAATTTAAATTTTGATGAATGCTGGGTTTATGATGAAAGAACCAAGCTAAGTATAGAAATAAATAAAGTGCTTAGAAAAAGATTTAGTTTTTAAACTTAAAAAGTATGTTTGCATATAAATTCTCATATTATTGTCTATTCAACGGTGTTTAAAATATATGTTTGTTTAAAAAAATGATTTTACCATAATATTATAAAATATGTTTAAGGAGTACAGGTGGTTATTTATGAGTTATGAGTACATGACCAGGGAACAATTAATAGTTGAACTAGAAAAGAAAGATAAAATAATTGAAAATATTGCACGTTGTGCAGGTACAGATTCTCTTACATCAGTACTTAATAGAAAAAGAGGACTAGAAAGTTTATATAGAGAAATAGAATTAGCTAAAATTAATAAAGAAAAGTTAACCATAGGATTTGCAGATGTAAATAATTTAAAAAATATAAATGATAATTATGGTCATCTTACAGGAGATTATGTATTAATAACTTTATGTAATATAATAAAGGATAATATAAGAAAAAGTGATTTCATATTTAGATATGGTGGAGATGAATTTATAATTGTACTACCTAAAACTAATATAAAAGAAAGTAGTATAGTATGGAATAGGATAAGTGATAAAATAAAAGAAACAAGTAAAAATTTAAAATATGAAATAGGAATGAGTTGTGGTTTTGTAGAATATGATGAATATTATAATAAATCCCTTAAAGAGTTGATAAAAATGGCGGATTTTAAAATGTATGAAAGTAAAAGTAAAATAGGATAGGATCTAAAATATTTTGTATATATTATTATACAAAATATTTTAATTTGTAGGGGATTTTTATGGAAAGAGTAGAAAAATTAAAAGATTAGTTGATATGACAACAACTTTTGTGGTGGGAGAGGTTTATAAAAAACACTTAGAAGGTTACAACTTAGTAAAAGAATATGAAATAGAAATATTAGCCCATTTCTTAAAAGACATAAAGACATTATGATTGCTAAATAAAAAATAAATATATTGTGTATAAGTACTAAAAGCACTTAAGGAATGCAAACCTTAGGTGTTTTTTATTCCTCTATTATTTAGATATGAAACTTATTCATACACATTTATCACATTTATCACATTTATGAATAAGTTTCATATTATATTTATAAAGAGACAAGCTCTCTATAAAATATTGAAAAACTTAAGATAAAAATAATAGGAGAAAATGATTATGAGAAATTTTTGCAGAACTTGTGCAGAGTTTGCTGATATACTTGGAGCTGAAATTTTAAGTACAGCTAATAATGTTTGTACAGTAACGTTTATGAGAGATATTGATGCAGAAATATTAGGAAGACCAACTCATTCACCATTAGCTTTAGCAGCATTGTTTTCATTTAAATCACCGGATAATCAAGGTAGAACTCTTAATTTGGGTGAGACAGTTATTCTTCAAGAAGAAATAAATAGATTTATATCTATTTTAAGAGAAAATGGAATATTAGTTACTGCACTTCATAATCATTGGTTATTTGATGAACCAAGGCTTATGTATATTCATTTTGAATCAATAGATAGACCGTTAAACTTTGCTAGAAAAGTAGCAGAAGCACTTGAGGTATTAAGAGGACAAGAGAAAATAAAACCAACAGTTTTAGAATAAATGCTAAAGATTAAAATAAATATATTTAAGGACAAAGACCCTGCTATATACAACAAAATTTATATATGTACTATGTACTAAAAGGCACTTGGTTAATTCCAGGTGTCTTTTTATATTAGAATGAGTAAATTAATAAAAAATATGCTATCCTTTAATCTAAGTTTAATTATTTTAAAAAAAATTAATAATTTTGTAAAATATAAGAGAATTTGTAGGAATCTTATTCTTGATATGGTGAAAGATGTAATTATATAATATATATATCAAGAATAAGGGGGACAAGACAATGAAAAAGAAAATAGGCTTAATTATGAGTATGTTATTATTATTTGTTTTTGTATTTAGTTATACTAAAAATGATTATGCTGTTTATGCTCAAAATAATGAGACAAAGGTAGGACAACAATTATTACAACCTGAAGAAGGTTGGAAAAGAATGGAAGAAGATAACAATAACTTCTCTTATATAAATGGTAAATATACAAGTTGGATAAGGTACTCTGATATTAATTATTCTGGCGGATATTCTATGATACCAAATGATATAGATAATAGTAAAGTAAATGGGTATTTATTAAAAGTAAAATTTAATACTGTAACAGATAAAATCAGAATAATTATGTTTTCAAGATATTATTGTACTAACAATATAGAAATAAAGATTGATGGAATTCCATATATATTTGAAGCTAGAAGCTATAATCAAGCTAAACCGACCGTATGTTTTGAAAAAAAAGATTTAGCTTATAAAGAGCACACTGTAGAAATAACTAATTTATTAGATAGTAATATAAACAGTGCAATGTACTTTGATGCTGTAGATATAGATAAAAATGGACAGTTGAAACCTTATAAAGAAGATGCTAAAGTAGAGTCTATATCATTAGATAAAACATCTATGGATTTATTAGAAGGTAGTTCAGATAAGCTAAATGCTAAAGTATTACCTGAAGATGCTGCCAATAAGAAAGTAGTATGGTCATCAAGTGATGAAAGTATAGCTAAGGTAGATAAAGACGGTAAAGTAACAGCTATAAAAGAAGGTCAAGTAACAATAACAGCCAAAGTGGAAGGCACTGATTTAACAGCTACTTGTAAAGTTAATGTTACTAAAAAGGTAGAAGAAAATAAAAATAATGCTATATTAAGTATATCTTTAGTAAATGGAGCTACAAAAGAATATGACGTAAATATGCAGGAAGTAGAGAAGTTTATAAGCTGGTTTGAGGAAAGATCTAATGGTAAAGGTCCATCATTGTATTCATTTAATAAAAAAATTAATCCTTATAAAACAGTTAAAGAATATATAGTACATGATAAGATAGCATCTTTTGAAGTAAGAGAGTATGAGGGAAACAATAAATAGCTAAATGTCAGAGAGCACTTAAGGGATATAAGCCTTAGGTGCTTTTTACATACCTAGAATAGCTTAGGAGATTATATAAAAAGTGTGCAACGAAAACGCAATAATTTTAAAGAAAAACCATGATATAATGGTAGTATAGAAAAAACAGATATATAGAAAATAAGGGATACTAAAATAATACTATAAGAATATAATTAACATTAGGTATTTATGAAAATTGATAAGGGCTTGATAATTTTTTATCAAGCCCTTGCTGTGTAAACTACTAATAGAAAATATATAAAGTAGTATGATTGGAATTTTTATGTTGGAACTAATATTTTTAATGTTTGTGCAAATAATAATAAGTAAAGAGAATCATTGCTGATAAGATTAAAAAATATATATCAGTAGATTTTGCAATACTATTACTAGGTTTACCAAAAATACTATTTCTTGAAGAGACTAATTTATTTACCCAAGTATTTATCAGACTAATGATAATAGAGCTAATATATCCCCTTATATTAATTCTAACTTTATTTATTATGATTTTGCTAATATCCTTAATGTAGTTTCTTTTTATAGATTTTTTCATAAAATTAACCTCCTTTAAATAGTTAGGCGTATTTATGAACTCTTAAAGAAACTATCATTGTTAAGACCTCCTTTCAGGTTATTTCCAACATAATTTTATTATAACATTTATTGGGATATTTTTAAATAAAATACATAAATAAGCACTTAGCTATAAGGTGGGTGATTCGCTCATTACTAGAGATTAGGTACTTTTTCATACTTAGCAAAGGCTGAGAGATCATATTTATATTACATAGATAGAGTGGTGGTGACAGGTCTGAAAGTTGGAGAAATAATAGAAATGCAACAACCAGGAATACATAAACAATTAAATAAAAATAGAAATATAAAACAAAACAAATCTAGGAGAGGGAAGAAGAGGACCTCTACTTTTGTATGTCATTAATGAAGCATGATAACTATAGAAGATGTAAAGGTGGAGTAATTAATCGGGTGAAATAATTTAACACTTCCGTGGCAATAATACTACTTGGAGGTGGTAATAATGACTAATAAACTTAAAGTAAAAGATAAGGAATATGCAAGGCTGGGAATAAGAAAAAATTCAAATGGAGATTTTGAATATATAAATCCAAATGATAAAAATAAGTCGAAATATAAATCAGTTAAAAAGGAGTCTTAGTATAGACTCTTTTTTAATACCTGAAACAAACAATAGGCAGGTGGTGAATATGTAATATGCAGAATAAACGAGTACCAGATACAAAAGACCAGCTGATAACTGTCAACTGGATAAGTCTAGGAAATTATATTCACATACATAAGGAGAATAGGATAATGAAATTAAGTAAATTTTTAGATAAATATATATTTTCTCAAAAGGAAGAAATACAGAATAAAAGTGCAGATAAAGAAAAGAAAAAGAAGTACTGCAAGAAGTTTGAAAAGGGAAAAAATGGATTGTGCAAGAATTATATGGGATGCACGATAGATAAAAATATGATATCTCTAATTACAATTTAATCCTTTATATGATACAATTGTAATATTATATGGAACAAGTAAGAAATTACGGAGTAGAGTTTATAGTAATAGGCGAGGTGATAAAATGATTTTTTCTATAGATAATTGGATAGAGGAGCTTGTATTAAAAATAAAAAATGAATATGGAGATAGGCTTGCCTTTATTGGTTTACAGGGAAGCTATCGACGCAAAGAAGCGACTGACAATAGTGATATAGATATTGTAGTTATTCTGAATGAGCTGACTATTCAGGATTTGAAAAAATATAGAGCGATAATTTCCCATATGCCTTATAAAGAAAAAGCCTGCGGATTTATTTCAGGGAAAAGTGAGATTGTAGGTTGGGAAAAATCTGATTTGTTTCAATTTTATTATGATACGCAGCCAATCTATGGTAGCATAGATTATTTGTTGCCACTGATTGACAGAGCGGATATTAAACGTGCTATAAAGATAGGTGCATGCAATTTGTATCATGTGTGTTGTCATAATTTCATCTATGAAAACAATCCAGAAATTTTATCAGCACTTTACAAGTCTACATTTTACATTTTGCAAGCTAAATATTTTTATGAAACAAATAAATATATAAGTAGTAAGATTGACTTGGCAAAACTGCTAAACGAGACTGATAAAGAGATATTAGATATTTGCATGAATAGAAAAAAGCTGATTGGAATCGATGAAGATGATTTTTCCTTATATTCTGAGAAGCTTATTACGTGGAGCAGTTATCTTTTGAAAATTTAACGTAATTACTAAAAGATAAATAATTTTCCAGAGCACTATATTATTCAAACTTGAATAATATGGTTCCTTAACTGGAGCTACCTTCTTTTTATACCAAAGTATAAGTTTTAGTTTATAGTACATAATTAGTCATGTCCAATTTTAAAATTATTTATTTAATTATTTTAGAAGGAATTTTTTTACATTTGGCGAATATTAAATATAATGATTTTCTATAATTCATTATCAAAGTCCTTCTTGAATAAAAAGGAGCCCATGTATATAGTGGGGGCTCTTTTTTTATAGGTGAACATATGGAAGTCAATTAAGACAACCACGCTATTTACAGGTAAGTGTTCTTATATATTCATATTATATTCAATCAAAATTTATTTGTTATAATTTAAGAGGAATATTTTTAGTTTTATAGAAGTTTAATAGTATATATATTATTCTACCATCCCGTTTAATAGGAGAAAGAACCCATTTTATATTTTATAATGGGTTCTTTTTTACGGGAGTTTATTAGTGTAAGTGTAATAATTAAATCCGTTTTTATTATATCCAATGAATAATAATTTTAATCGAAAAAGGCAGTGCCCTAATTGCAACTACCTCTTTTTAACTAAATATAGAGATAAAAACCGTACGGTTTTTTATTTAATTTATAAGAAAAATAAATTAAAAAATGAGAATACATATAATGAAAATGAGGTATATCAATGTATGTTGAATCATGCAAAAAACATAAAATTGTAGTACAATAATAATAAATTCTGATGAGGATTTTAGAGAAATTTTAAATTAATTCTGTTAAGTATACTAAAGATTATATAATAAAGATAAAGGTTCTGAACTAGGGAAAACCTAATTTAGCTTTTATATAGGATTAAAAAATTAAAAACTTATTAATATCTATACAAGGAGGTTATATATATGAAAAAGAGAATTGGTACATTATTAATGGCCTTTCTTTTAGTTTTTTCAGCTTTATTTGTGGTAGGTTGTTCAAATAAGGAGGAAAAGAAGGAGAGTACAAATACTACACAGGAAAATAATAAAAAAGAAAAGATTAAAATAGCCACTTTAAAAGGACCTACTGGTATGGGCATGGTTAAACTTATAGAAGAAAATAAAGAGGATTATGATATTTCTTTATTTGATGCTCCAGATCAAATAGTTTCTAAAGTAGTAAATGGAGAAGTAGATGCAGCGGCAGTACCATCTAATTTGGCTTCTGTTTTATATAATAAAACAAAGGGGCAGGTTCAATTAGTTGGAGTGAACACTTTAGGAGTTTTATATATTGTAGAAAACGGAGATACTGTAAAAAATATAAAAGATTTAAAGGGTGAAACTATTTATGCTACAGGAAAGGGAGCGACTCCAGAATTTATTTTGAATTATATATTAAAGAAAAATGGATTAGATCCAGATAAGGATGTAAAAATAGAATATAAAGCTCAGCATAATGATTTAGCAACTTTAGTAGCTTCAAAAAAGGCAAAAATAGCAGTACTTCCAGAACCTTTTGTAACAATATCAAAAACTAAAAATAAGGATTTAAAAGTACAGTTAGATTTAACAAAAGAATGGGAAAAAGTATCTGGAGATGGAAAATTAACTATGGGGGCCTTAGTATTTAAAAAGGATTTCATAGATAAAAGAGGAAAAGATGTAGAAAACTTTATAAATAATTATAAAAAATCTGTAGAGTTTATAAACAACAATAAGGAAGAAGCTAGCAAGCTTATGGAGAAAAACGGAATAGTTCCAAAGGCAAAAATAGCAGAGATGGCTATTCCAAAATGTAATATAGTATTTATGGATTCTAAAGATTCTAAGGATTCTCTAGAAAAATTTTATAATATTTTAAAAGAAAATGATCCAAAATCTATTGGAGGAAAACTACCAGATGAAAATTTCTATTACAAAGGAAAATAAGACAATTTCAAGATTGGCTAGAAAAACTTTAATAATAATATTTTGGTTTTTTATATGGGAGCTTAGCTCCCTTTTTATAAATAATGAAATATTACTTCCATCCCCTAAAAAAGTATTTGAAACCTTAATTATTCTTGGAACTAAGAAATATTTTTGGATAAGTGTATTTAAAAGTATATTAAGAGTCATTATAGGAATTCTTATATCTATAGCATTAGGAATTAGTTTAGGTATAATATCAGGTATAAATGTTTTTATGGAGGAATTATTAGAACCTTTAGTAGTAACTATAAAGGCAACACCTGTTATGTCAATCATAATAATAGCTTTGGTATGGTTTAAATCTTCTAGTGTAGCTATATTTACTAGTATACTTATGTGTTTCCCTATAATATATACTAATGTTTTATCAGGAATAAAGTCTGTGGATAAAAAATTATTAGAAATGGCTAATTTATATAAGGTTAAGAATAAGTATATATTAACAAACATTTATCTTCCTTCTACTAAGCCTTATATTATATCAGGAATACTTATGTGTTTAGGTATAGGATGGAAAGTTTCTGTGGCCTCAGAGGTGTTAAGTACTCCTAAGTATTCTATAGGGTTAAATCTTCTAAATGCCAAAGCTACCTTAGCTACAGAGGAACTATTTGCCTGGACTATAGTGGTGGTTTTACTTAGCCTTATATTTGAAAAAATATTTAAATATTATGTTAAAAAAGTATTTTGAACAAAAAGGTATTGTATACCGATAATATCAATATTAGTATATTTATTTTACATTAAAGTGGTACATATGAGAATTTTTAAGGGAGGTAATCTAAAATTAAGAATTACTTAATATAGAGATAAAATTATGAAAAAACATGAGGTAGTATATGAAATGCAATTTATAAATGCTTGTAAAGCTTATGAAGATAAAATAATTTTTAAGAATTTAAATTTAAACTTTGAAAAAAATAAAATAACTGTTCTGTTAGCTCCTTCAGGCTATGGTAAAACAACTCTGTTGAATATTATAGCAGGCCTGGAGTCTTTAAATAGTGGAAATTTTATTATGGAAGCTCAGAATATATCTTATATGTTTCAGGAAGATAGACTATTACCTTGGCTTACCGTTTATGAGAATATAGCCTTTGTATTGAAGTCTAATACTCTTAAATGTGAAATAAGAAATATTATAGATAAATATTTAGATTTAGTTAACTTAAAAGAATATAAAGACTATACTTTAGATAAGTTAAGTGGAGGTATGAAAAGAAGAGTGGCTTTAGCCAGAGCCCTTGCTTATAAAAGCGAAGTCCTTATTATGGATGAACCTTTTAAAGGTCTTGATTTATCCCTTAAAAGAGAAATTATATCAGGTTTTCTAAAACTTTGGGAAAAAGATAAAAGAACGGTTATAGTAGTCACTCATGATATAAAGGAAGCTAAGCTTCTAGCACATAATACTTATTTTCTAGAGGAATATAGTAAATTATAGATTAAGCAAAGATTTTTATGTCTTTGCTTTTATATTTTTATAAACATTTTAATGTGATATAATTATTTATACTATATGAAAAATTAATATAGGAATCGTTACAATTTATAGAAATTTAAAAATTTTTAAAAGACTTGGCATAGCTAAGGAATTGAACATTAACGGTGTAAATTACTACGAAATGAAAATATTTAGTGGAAAACCTTGCATATACATTTTAAATGTTTAAAATGTAATAGTATAATAGATATTGATAATAGTAAATTAGATTTAGAATATTTAAAATTAAGTAGATTTATGGAACATAGCGAAGACTTAGAAATTCATGATGCTAATACATTATTTTTAGGGTTATGTAGTAGATACAAGGAGGAAGAAAAATGCCAAGACCAACAAAGTTTAGAAGAGTAGAATTTTTCCCAGAAAATAATTATTTTGTGCCCTGGGGAAAACCTAAATGTGAAATACATGAGGTAGTATTAAAAGTTGAAGAATTAGAGGCTATGAGGCTTAAGGATATAGAAGAATTAAACCAAGAACAATGTGCGGAAAGAATGGAAATATCTCGTCAAACCTTTCAAAATATAATAGATAGCGCTAGAAAAAAAGTAGCTATAGCTTTAACAGAAGGAAAGGCAATAAAAATAAGTGGGGGACATTATACTACCAAGCTTTGTAAATTAAAATGTATGGATTGTGGAGATGTTTATGAAATAAATTATGAACAGGATAGACATATATGTCCTAATTGTGGTTCAGAAAAAGTAATATGTAACAAGAGAGCTGATTTTTGTAGAAGATGGTGTAAAGGACAAAATAGGAATGAGCAATATGAGGAAAGTGAAAATAAATTAATCTAATAATAAATAATATTGAAGTAAGGATTAGCATTGAATTTTTAGTGTTAATCCTTTTTTGTTCAATTAATATATAAATATTTAGGTTTAAATTTAAAGTTCACTTGTAAGATCAAAAAATCATATAATGCTATGAGGTGATTTTATGAGAGTTTTAAAAAAAGGTGATAGGGGATCAGATGTTAAAAAGATTCAGGCAGTGCTTCAAAAGATAGGGTATGATGTAGGTCCTATAGATGGAATATTTGGGAGTAAGACAGAGGAGGCAGTTAAAAGATTTCAACTGAATAATAGGTTAGCGGTGGATGGCATTATAGGACCTAAGACTTATGAGGTATTGAATAAGTTTATATTAGGCTATAATACTTATACTATAAAGCCTGGGGATACTTTATATAATATAGCTAAAAGACATTATACAACTGTAGCTAGGATAATAACTGCTAATCCTAACATAGAACCTAACAATCTTACTATAGGTCAGCAGATAATAGTTCCTGTAGGTATTGATATAGTAGATACTAATGTTGATTATACTTATGGAATTATGGAAAGTGACATAAAGGCATTAAAAGCAAGATATCCTTTTATACAGGTAGGTATTGCAGGAAAAAGTGTTTTAGGGAAAAATCTGTATTATATCAGACTAGGTAGTGGACCTAATGAAGTATTTTATAATGGAGCTCATCATGCATTGGAGTGGATAACTACACCATTGCTTATGAAGTTTATTGAAGATTTCTCTAAAGCTTATAGTGAGGGTAGCGAAATAAAAGGGTATAATATAAGAGATATTTGGAATAGGAGTAGTATTTATATAATGCCAATGGTAAATCCAGATGGTGTAGATTTAGTTATAAATGGACTTCAAAGGAATAATCCTTATTATAATGATTTAATAAAATGGAATATGGGAAGTACAGATTTTTCAAAGAATTGGCAAGCTAATATAAGAGGAGTAGATTTAAATCATAATTATAATGCTTCCTGGTATGAATCTAAAATTGCAGAAGAATCCTACGGTGTTTACGGTCCGGGACCTACTAGATATGGTGGACCTTATCCTGAATCAGAACCTGAAAGTAGAAACGTTGCAGATTTTACAAGAAGACATAACTTTAGATTAATACTAGCTTACCATAGTCAGGGAGAAGTGATATTTTGGACCTATAGAGATATAATTCCACCAGGTGCAAGAGAAATTGGAGAATTATTTTCAAAAGTAAGTGGTTATGAACTTTCAGAGCCCTATGGAATAGCATCTTATGCAGGTTATAAGGATTGGTTTATATCAGAGTATAGAAGGCCAGGGTTTACTATAGAAGTAGGAAAAGGAACTAATCCTTTGCCTATAAGTCAATTCGATGAAATATATAAAGATAATATAGAAATACTTTTATTAGCTCCTATTGTTTAATTTATAATTTGTTTATTATAGATTAATTGATAGATAATATATTTATATCAGTATTTAATAATGTTATTGTTTATTAAAGTTTAATATGAATATTATGCAGGAATAGATATTTAGTATATAGTTTTTTAGTAATTATCTATTCCTTATATTTTTAGTTTAAAAATGATATATATACTAAAATATAATTATTAATTTTAATAAAATTATATAAACTTAACTATACTATATTAAAAAGTTTAATGAATTTATTTAAAAAATTAACATTATAATGAGATGTTTTTAATTAAAATAATGATACATAATAAGAATTAAGATATAAGTTAATAACAATTAGTAAAAATTATTGATATAAAAAACTAAAATTAGGAGGAGTAAAATGTTAGATTTGGCTTTATTAGGATGTGGAGGAGGTATGCCTATTCCAGATAGGTTTTTATCTTCTCTTCTTATAAATTATAGAGGAAGAAAAATACTTATAGATTGTGGAGAAGGAACTCAAGTATCTATGAAAATGTTGGGGTGGGGATTTAAATCTATTGATATTATATGTATAACTCATATGCATGGAGATCATACAGTTGGATTACCAGGACTTTTAGCTACTATAGGTAATAGTGGCAGAGAAGAGCCTTTAATTATAATAGGTCCAGAAGGCATAGAAAAGGTAATAAATGGACTTAGGACTATAGTGCCTTATTTACCTTATGATATAACTATAATAGAAAATCCTAAAGATTCATTAAAGATAAAGGTAGTTAAAAATGGTATAGAGGTACTAAATGAATATAAAAGTAGCACTTTCATAAAAAATAACAGTTCAAAGGATTATATAAAAAATGGAGAGGAGAGTATTAATCAATATGAAAAATATAATGATATGCTAAGTTGTGACATAGAGATTTCCACATTAGAATTAGATCATTCTTGTCCTTGTATAGGATATAGTTTATATATTAATAGAAAGCCTAAATTTAATTTAGAAAAAGCGGAAAGAAATAATGTACCAAAGTTTTTATGGAGTAGGCTTCAGAAGGGGGAAAATCTAGTTTATGAAGGGATAAAATATAATTCTAGTATGGTTATGGGGAGAAGCCGTAAAGGAATAAAATTAAGTTATATTACAGATACAAGACCAATAGATTCTATAATAGATTTTATAGAAAATAGTGACTTGTTCATATGTGAGGGAACTTATGGACAGGATGAAGATTTACATAAAGCTATAAGGAATAAGCATATGACTTTTAGAGAAGGAGCTAAATTAGCTAATAGAGGTACAGTATCACAACTTATATTGACACATTTTAGTCCAGCTATGATAGATCCAGAAAGCTTTAGACAAAATGCTACAGAAGTTTTTCCGGATACTATAATAGGAAAAGACAGACTTATTAAAACATTATCTTTTAAGGAATAGTTTAATATTTGGTCGCAGTGTCATTAAGATAAAAATAATAGTGAGAGGATTTGTCACCAATGATCTTTAGAGGAGGTGGAAAAATAGATGCCTTATGAAACTTATAAAATAGAAAAAATCATATAAAAATGTTACTTGTATAGTTCAAGTAAAAACAAGGCAATTAATAGATTATTGGATAAATAATTAATACATATTTAAAATATGATTAAATATAGATACATTGGTGACAAATAAGACAACTTTTATTAATATTTTAGATAATTTATTTAGATAATTTATATAGCAGAATAATATAGTGTTTATCTACAATTATCCCCATAAACTAGATAATAAACCATAACTTTAAAAGTTTTAATTTAAGATAGTATTAAAAGTAAAATAAATTCAACTGTATATTAATATATATTGAAACTTAAACATAATTAGTACAATTATCATCCATATTAAAGCTATTAGTTTATATGAATCAATAGTTTTAATATAACGATATGGATTTTAGTAATATTTATAACAGATTATAATAGAATATGATTAGTTTTATAGTCTTAATAGAAATAAAATGGTTGTCCATTGTAAAAGATTTTAGTATCATTAAGGGTGTAATTTTAAAAAAATTTTATAAAAATATGAATTGAGTAATACTTAGGAGGATGAAGAATGGGATTGTTTGATGGATTAATGGGAAACGCTTCAGAGGTTAATATAATGGAAGTAGAAAAAGAATATAGTAATATATTATCTGAAAATGAAAGAGTAGAAAAAGCTTATAAGCTAATTCGTGATATGTTTATTTTTACAAACAAAAGATTAATTCTAGTAGATAAGCAGGGGATGACGGCTAGGAAAACAGAATATCATTCTATTCCATACAAAGCTATAACACACTTTAGTATAGAAACAGCAGGAAATTTTGATTTAGATGCAGAACTTAAAATATGGATTTCAGGAACTCAATTGCCTATAGAAAAGCAATTTAATAAAAGTTTAAATATATATGAACTTCAAAGTGTATTAGCTAACTATGTTTTAAAATAAGGATTAATAAAAAATATGGAGAGAAAAAAATTATTAATTATATTTAGATATATAGCTATATTGCTTCTTATATTTGGTATAGCCTCCTTTGAAAAAGAAAACATTACAACTCATACAGTTATTTTAATATTATTATTTATTATAAATAACCAAGTTAGATTTTTTATTCTTAATAAAAATAAAAATCTGGTTTTCATCTCTATAATATTAGAATGTATTTTAGCTTATATTGGCTATACTAATTATTCCGGAATATTGTTTTTTTATTTTTTTACAGATATTTTGGATTCAGCTCTTTTTCTTAAGGGAAGATTATCTTATTTAACTTTTTCTATAGTATTAGTTATAATAATATTTCTTGGATGGAATTTAAATTTAAGCGAAATTTTATCTATAGTAACTTCTTTTATTATGCTGTTTATACTAGCTACTTATATAAAAGAAGAAAATAGTGGTAAATTAAGAGCGCAAAAATTATATGATAAACTTAGAATTTCAGAAGAAAAATTAAAAAAAGCTAATAAAGACTTAGAAAGTTATGCCAATTCTATAGAAGAGCTTACAGTTCTCCGTGAAAGAAATAGAATATCTAGAGAAATACATGATAGTGTAGGGCATAGTTTATCTACGATGATAATACAATTAGGAGCTATAGAAAAGATTGCTGAAAAAGATGGGAAACTCACATCAGAAATGGCAAGAAATTTAGGGGAATTTGCTAAAAATAGTTTAGGTGAAGTAAGATGTGCGGTAAGAGCGCTAAAACCTAGGGAATTTGAAAAATATGAGGGTATATTAGCTGTAGAGGAACTTACAAAGAACTTTGAAAAACTTACAGGAGTAAAAATAAAGCTAGGATTTTCAAAGGAAAAATGGACTCTTAACTCAGATCAATGTTTTGTTTTGTATAGGGTGGTGCAGGAATTCTTATCTAATTCTTTAAGACATGGGAAAGCCACAAGAGTAGATATATTTATGGGATTTAATGAAGAAAATTTAATAATAACTCTTAGGGATAATGGACAAGGGGCGGATAAAATAGAAAAAGGTGTAGGCCTTAAAAGCATATGGGAAAGAGTTAATGAATTAGGTGGGACTGTAGCATATAATAGTAAAAAAGAAGAAGGATTTTTATTAAAAGTAGTATTATATCCACAAATCAATGAAATCTAATAATTTTCATTATAAAGCTTAGGGAAAATTAATTTAATAAGGGGAAAAGTAAAATGAATAAAACTAATATTATAGTAGTGGATGATGAAAAATTAATAAGAGAAGGATTAAAAATAATTCTTTCTACCTATGATGATATTCAAGTTGTAGGTCTTGCCGGTGACGGAAGGGAAGCACTAAGTTTATGTAAAGAAAAAGATGTACAGGTAGTTTTGATGGATATTAGAATGCCCAATTGTGATGGAGTATTAGGTACAAGAATCATAAGAGAACAGTTCCCACATATAAAAATATTAATATTAACTACATTCAATGATAAAGAATATATTCATGAAGCTTTAAAATTTGGAGCTTCAGGGTATTTACTAAAAGATAGTTCTAATGAGTTAATTTATGAAGGTATAAAAGCCTGTGTAAAAGGAAATGTAGTGGTTCACCCCGATGTGGCTAACAACATAATACTTAATACTACTTATGAAAAAGAATTAAATGATGATGACATAAGTTTAAAATATAATCTTACGGGAAGAGAAATTAATATAATAAGAGAAATAGCTAATGGACTTTCTAACAAAGAAATAGCAGAAAGGATATACCTTTCTGAAGGAACTATAAAAAACAATATAAGTACTATACTTTCTAAGTTAGATTTAAGAGATAGGACACAAATAGCTATATTTGCTTTTAAAAATAATATAGCTAATTAAATAATAAAATCTAAGCTTTGAAAGCTAGAATAAGAAAAAATAATAAATTACAGAACTATATCTAATTTAAAGATTTTTATGTTTATAAATTTTTGAAGAATTTAATAATTAAAAGTAATATATTAATGAGAATAACTTAAGTAAAATTTGCAAGCTATTCCCAAATGATTAGTGACTTAAGTCACTAATGTTAGTTACTTAAGGCAATGGTAAAACTTCCTTAAATTTTCTATTATATAATTAGAAAGTTTAAGGAGGTTTTTTTTGTGAGCATAATTGAAGTAAATAATGTTACAAAAAGATTTAATGATAAATTAGTTTTAGATAATATAAATTTTAGAATCCAAGAGGGAGAAATATTTGGGCTTATAGGGCCTAATGGAGCAGGTAAGTCTACATTAATAAATATAATCACAAGTATTTTAAAATCTACATCAGGAGATATAAAAATTGGAGGATATTCTATAACTAAGGAGGCTTTAAAGGCCAAAGAATATATAGGATTAGTACCTCAAGAAATAGCCCTAATAGAAACTGTATCTGCTATAGATAATCTTGAATTTTTTGGAAGCTTATATGGACTTAAAGGAAAGCTTTTAAAAGAGAGAATAGATGAAGCACTAGAAGTTATAGGACTTAAAGAAAAAAGACGTGAGAAGGTTAAGAAATTTTCTGGTGGTATGAAAAGAAGACTAAATATAGCAGCAGCTATAATGCATCACCCTAAAATATTAATAATGGATGAGCCTACAGTAGGCATAGATCCTCAGTCAAGAAATCATATATTTGAATTTACAAGAAAAATAAATAGAGAAGAAAAGACCACTGTAATTTATACATCTCATTATATGGAAGAGGTTGAAATGCTTTGTAACAATTTATTCATTATGGATTTAGGAAAAGAAGTAGCTTATGGAAATAAGAATTATATAAAATCTATGGTGGGTGATAAAAATAGAGTGATTTTAAAACTAGAAAACTATACAGGAGAAACTCTTCTTAACATTAGATCTTTAGAAGGGGTTGTTGAATGTGAAGAGGAGGGAAGAATTATTAAACTATTGGTTCGTGAAAAAAATTTTGAATTAAATAGTTTACTTAAAATATTAGAAAATGAAAATATAGAAATAAAAGGAATAAATTTTGAAGAACCAACATTAGAAGAGGTATTTTTAGCATTAACAGGTAAGAAGCTTAGAGATTAATTATATTAATATTAATAAATTATATTGTTGATATAGGAAATTTATATATTTAAAACATTAAAATGAGAAATTTATAGATTAAATTTTATATAGGGAGGGAAGAGTGTGCGGTTAAAAGCATTTATAAAATTAAAATTAAAATCTGTATTTAGAGAATTACCTGTTATGATATTTACTTTTGCAATATTTCCTATAGTTATAAGTTCATTATATGGATATTTTCAAAAGGATATGTTTAATCCTAAAAATGAAATAGATAGAATAGTAATTTATGTAGAGGATAAAGATAATTCAAAATTATCTAATGAATTTATAAAATTTTTGGGAAGTAATGGGTTAGAGAAATTTATAGATATGAAAAAAAGTAAGGAAAAAGCTATAGAAGAAGTAGTAATACCAAAGGGATATGAAAAAAGCGCTATAGAAGATAAAAAAATTGCAATAAAAATAAATGAAAGAGAAAAAGATAAGGAAGTATTCTCTAAAATACTAAAGGACTTAATAGATAATTATAATAAAGAAATGAAAAATAATCTTACATTAGGAAACAACATAAATAAAATGGATATTTCTAAAGAAAAAAAAGATTTATTAGTAAAGGAAATATCAGAAGATATTATTAAAATATATAAAAAGGATGCTATAAGAAATTCCATAGTCAAAAGTACAAGGAATTTAACTTCCTATGAGTACTATTCAGTGTCTATATTAAGTTTTATGTTTATAGTAACTATAATGTCGTTATGTAATGGATATTATGAAGAAAAGAAAAAAGGTATTTTTCAAAGAACATTATCTACAAGTATAAGTAAAGTTCAATATTTTAATTATTCATTAGTTTCTTGGTACATTTTTGCGGTTTTATTTAATTCCATATATGTATTGTCTTATAGACTTTTAGGACTATCTTTTAAAGGTAATATAGGACTTTTATTATTAATAGTACTTACCAAAAGCCTTTTAGAAGTGGCTATATCCTCTATAGTGATAGCCTTCTTTAAGGAACAAAAGATGGCAGCAATATTTTTAAATACAGTTATTATAATAAGTGTAAGTTTAGGTGGAGTATTTTATCCATTAGAGAAAGTTATTAATAGTTTTAATAAAATATTTAGAGTTATAAGCGATTTTGCACCTAATGTACTTATTATGAAAACCTATAAAACCTTTTTAATTTATAATTCCTTTGGAGCTATTAAATATTATTTAATTACATTTATTCTTATTTCTATGGTTTTATATAGTATTAGTCTTTTAAAGATTAATATGAAATGGGGGGATTAACATGAAAATTTTAAGATATGGATTTATACAATTCAAAAGAATGATAAAAGATATAAAAGTTATAGGTTTTATGCTTATTATACCCCTAGTAGTGATAACCATAATTAATTTTGCAATTAAAAGTGGTGGCGGAAGTACTATTATGGTTGATGCAGCTTTTAATGTAGAAGATAATGGGGAAGAGGGAAAACAGCTTTTAGAAGAACTTAAAATACCTACTAAATCTATCTTTTATAAAGATAAAGATAAAGCTGTAGAATCTTTGAATAAAAATGATGTAGTAGCTGTATATGAAATACCAAAGAACTTCTCAGAGAAGATTAAAAAAGGAGAAAAACCAGAAATAAAAGCATATAAAAAAGAAATTGGTAATGGAACTCTACCTATTGAAAAGTCTTTAAATAATAATATAAATAAAAAAGTAAGAGAAAATTTATTAATAAACAAAAACATTATAAAAAGTAAAAATGAGTTAGATAACAATAGTGTGAAAACAGTTATAGAAAATACTAAAAATGTAGAGGAAGGCGCATTCTTAGTACTAAGTCTTATAATAAATTTTATAATTTTTTCAGCTAATAATGTAAGTTCAGAAATATTAAATTTTAAGAAACAAAATATATTAAAAAGGGCTATAACTACTTCTAACAGAGGATTTGAAATAATAGGTGGAATATATCTAGGTATGATATTAATTCAAAGCTTTGTGTATATGTCTGTTTATATATGCGGAAAATTTATAGTCGGATATTCCTTTGACAATTTAGCTTTTATACTTATAAATACAATAGTAGCTAGTATATTTTCAGTAAGTTTAGGTGTATTTGTAACTAGATTATTTCAAAACGAATCTGTAGTGGCCCTTGCAGTTAACATAGTAGGTATAAGCACAACATTTTTAAGTTTGCATTCTATGGGGGTTATGGGATTATCTATGAGTAAATCTCCTTGGATACTATTGAATATAGGAAAATTTACTCCTCAATATTGGATATTTGATAGCATAAAGAATTCTAGCATATTCCCTAATATATTTATAGTAATACTTATGTCATTAGTATTATTTACTGCAGGAAACATTAAAGTAAGAGATTTTGCAACTAACTAATATATGGAGGTGATTTTTATGAAAAAGCCCAATAGAACTTTAAGTATAGGCATATTTATTATTGTAATTACTACGATTTTAAGACATGTTACAATACAATTACCAGAATTTATTTTGGGATTAGGCTATGGAATCGGCATTGCATTTGAATTAATTGGCGTATATTCCATAAATCATGATATTTCAAAATTTCAAAATTGTAAAAGAAATTTTATAAAAAAGTGTTTAAATAAATAAATTACGACTTAAAAGGAAGTTTACCTTCAGTATATTAAAAAAGGGATATATGTCTAGAAAGGCAACTCAATTCGCTAAGATATTCTAAATTTATTTTTTATAAAATATATTGAAAAAAATGATAACTCGCTGACCGCTCAAACAATCAGTTTTTTCTAATATATTTTCAAAAAACAAATAAGAATATCTAAGCTTTTTCAAATGCCTTTTACGCCACATATCCTAATTTTTAATATACTGAAGTTAGTCTAAATTTTCTCTAGTATCAAGAACAGTAAAGAAGTGGAACAAAATCATCCTTTAGTAAGTTTTATGTCACGTGAGAAATTATGATAACAACTTTTAAATGTATTAAAGTATGTTAAGGCGTAATTTCCTTATCTTATGTAAGTTATTACATTTTCATTTCTTTTAGGAGCTTTAGCTTCACTTACGTTTTTATATCCTAAAGCTATGCCAAAATAAGGTTTATATCCCTTAGGTATATTTAATTTTTCCATGATTTCTTTATTTTCAAAAGCTAGTGAAATAAGGCCTATCCATAAAGAACCTATATTTAAGCTTTCAGCGGCAATTAGCATATTTTCTATAGCAGCAGAACAATCAACTAAAGGAGAATAGTTACCTTCTTTCCCTGATACTACAATTAAAGTAGGTGCACCATGAGTTAAATCAAGTTTTTCATTATTACCCATATTTCTAAAATTTTCATTAGATGAATCTTTAAGTTTTTCTTTAGCCACATTGCTCATAGTTGTAATTAATTCTCTGTTTTGAATAACAGTAAAATGCCAGGATTGATGATTACAACCAGAAGGAGCATAGATTCCAGCGTCTAATATACATTGAAGTTCTTCTTCTTTTATTTGTTCAGATTTATAACCTCTTATACTTCTTCTATTTTTTATAGTTTGTAATACAGTATTCATATAAATCCTCCTCTAACTAACATATAATTTGTTCAATGATGAAAATACTGATTTTACTCCCGTATATTTAAAATATAGTAATCTTTTAAATAAAATAGTTTGTAAACAGAAGGAGTGAAAATCAATATTAAAAGATAATAAAATATAAACTAATGTTATTTATATTAATTGTAACATAAGTTTATGTAAATTTTTATAAGTATTTAATATAATTATTAAGATATAAAATTATATAATCTAGATATAAAGAATATATAATTTTATTAATATAATTTAACCCAATAATAGGAGGTATAAAAGTCTAATAACATAAAAATGTAAGTTAATTAATGGAATGTATTGTTTATTATTATAAGATTAAGTTTATTGTTGTATTTATGTATGGTATGTATAAATAGTGGAAGTGTAATTTTTCATAATATAAAGTAAGATCATTAATATTTTTATATTAACAGTTATAAAAGAGCATATATTAGAAAAAACTATTTAAAAGTTTTATCCATATAAAGACATATATATGTTATAATATATGCTCTTGTTTTTAAATATTAAAATTATCTTTTTTCGTTAGATAACATTTCGCGCACAATTTTTAAATATCTTTGGGAGACTTCAGGACAGGCTGTTAATAAGGTATCTATTACATAATCAATATTGGTATCATCTATTTTTTTAGCAGTTGTATCTTCATCAATAAGCATATCTTCATCATCAAGAGAATTATATATTGTATTTACTATAGGTGATTGCATAACTTTTTCATTTTCTACACAATTATTACTAAAATATAGATTTTCATCTGTAATTACAAATTGACCATAAGTATATTCTTTTTCTAGATTTTTGCTATCTAAATCCTCACAAGGATATTTTGTATGTTCTACATGTTTTATATCTAATTTATTTCTATGTTCTTTTCGAGTGAGTACAGTTCTTATTTCTAGCTCTAATAATCTTTTTTTCATTTTTTCAGAAAAAATTTCTCCAAATTCAGCAATAAAGCCTTTCATAGCTATGGTTTTTTTCATGTTATAATTTTTTTTCATTAAAACTACTCTCCTTATACTAAACTATTTTTAAGCAAGGATTTGGTAAGCTTTATAAAAGTTTAATAAAAATTTTATATAATATAAAAACCACCTTAATAAAGGTGGCGTGGTATTTGCTATTTATATATTAAAATACTTAATATATTATATATTACAAAGTTATATTATAGCTTTATAACATTAGCAGCTTGAGGACCTTTTTGACCTTCTTCTACTTCGAATTCAACTTTTTGTCCTTCTTCAAGGTTTTTTCTTGGCTCATCTCCTTGGATTGCTGAGAAGTGAACGAATACGTCTTTTTCACCTTCTACTTCTATAAATCCAAATCCTTTTTCTGAGTTAAACCATTTTACTGTTCCAGTTTTCATTGATTGACCTCCTAGTGTAAAACATCATGCTTTACTAATTAAATTTTATTCTATTATTATAACATATTATTAACAAATAGACAAATATAAATGCTATATTTTTTACAAAAATATTTTAATCTGGATTAAAGCCCACGCATATGATGAAAATGGAAGTAATATTTATGTTAATGTGTGGTATTATTAGAGTGTTTTAACTTATAAAGAGTATATACAAATAAATTTTTATTTAAGTATTTTTATGTGTTAAGTATGGTAGGTATGTAAATATATTTATTTTATATATTTACATTTAACTTAAAATTAGAAATAATATTTTACAGAATTTTTTTGAGATTTTACTTTTTTATGCTATTACTTTTATATTATAATAAAGTTAGACAAAATTTATTATGAAGGCAGGAGAACTATATGTACCAAAGAATAGATGATTTAATTTGCAATAAAGTTTTTAAATATTTTAAGGACATAAGTAATGTACCTAGAGAATCAGGAAATGAAAAGAAAATTAGTGATTATCTCTTTAATTTTGCAAAAGAAAGAAATTTATGGGTTATTCAAGATGAATATCTAAATATAATTATAAAAAAGAAAGCTACAAAGGGATATGAAAAAGCACCTACTATTATATTTCAGGCACATATGGACATGGTTTGTGAAAAGATTAAGGAAAAAGTACATGACTTTGAAAAGGATCCCATAGAATTTAAAATAGAAGGGGATATGCTTTATGCAAAGGATACAACTTTAGGAGCTGATGATGGAATTGGCTTAGCTTATATGTTAGCTATATTAGATTCCAATGATATTAGTCATCCCAATCTTGAAATGTTATTTACCGCTGAAGAAGAAACTACCATGATAGGAGCATTAAATGTTGATCATAATTTGTTTGAAGGTAGAATTCTTATAAATATAGATTCAGAAGAAGAAGGAAAAATTTTAGTAAGTAGTGCTGGAGGAGTAGATATTAAACATAATATACCTATAAAATGGGAAAATACAAAAGAAAATTCACAAGTTTTTAATATAGTAGTAGAAGATTTAAAAGGGGGACATTCAGGACTTGACATCCATAAAGAAAGAGGAAATGCTATTAAAATATTAGGAAGAATACTAAAGGATTTAAGCTATAATATGGAATATTCTTTAGCTTTTATACAGGGTGGAAGTAAAACTAATAATATTCCTGTAAATGCTGAGGCTAAAATTTTAATAGAAAAAAGTTATGAAAATGAATTAAAGGAATTTATAAAATTTTCGAATAATACATTAAAAGAGGAACTATATCTAAAAGATGATAATGTAAACATAAAGTTGAAAGATTCTACTCATAATACAGATAAAATTATTTCAGAGGAAAGCAAAAAGTTAATTTTAAATTCTATATTGATTACTCCAAATGGTGTAGAATCAATGGTAGCTAATATAGAAGGATTAGTAGAAAGCTCTGTAAATTTAGGAACTATTTCAGTAGACCATAGTAAAGCTATATTGGAAAGTGGAATTAGAAGTTCAAATGAGACTTTAAAGCATAAAATAGTAGAAAAAATAAAGGCACTAGGAGAGGTTACAAATTCACAAATTATTTGCCACGGAGATTATCCAGAATGGCCCTATGATGAAAAATCAGAAGTACTTTCTCTAAGTAGAAAAGTGTTTAAAAGATTATATGGGAAAGATGCAGAAATTATAGCATATCATTGTGGTATTGAATGTGGAGTGCTTAAAAATAAAATAAAAGGATTACAGTGTATATCTATAGGTCCTAATATTTTTGAAATACATACACCTAAAGAACATTTAAGTATAAGTTCTGCGGAAAGAACTTTTCAATACATATTAGAAATATTAAAGGAATTTAATAATTTTTAGTCACAAGATTGTAAAAAAGGATGTTACAGAATTGTATGTATAGAAGGGAGAGTGCTACTATGAACAAATCTAAAAAAAATATTATAATAGGTGCTACTATAATAATTTTAGTTATGCTAGGGGGCTTTGGAAGTTATAAGTATACAAAGTACAAAGATTATAAAGCATTATTAAATAAGGCAGAAGCTTATATGGAGATAGAAAATTATGATAAGGCTATAGAAAATTATGAAAAAACCTTAGATTATAAAAATAATAAGGATATTGTAGATAAAATAAATTTAGCTAAAGAAATAAAAGAATCTAAAGCAAATTATGAAAAAGCTATGGAATTATATAATAAAAAAGATTATCTAGCTGCTTTAGAATTATTTAAAAAAGTATCTAAAAGAGATAGTAAAAGATTTAGTTTAGCTCAAGATAAAATAAAGGAATGTATAAAGATTTATGTAAATGAAAATTTAGATAAAGCAAAAGCTTTAGCAAAAGATAAAAAATATAAAGAAGCCTATGCTTATTTAGATAAAGTATTATCTATAGATAAAGAAAATGTAGTGGCTAAAAATTTAAAAGATCAGTATATAAAAGAAGAGAAAGAGCTGCAAGAAGAAATAAAAAAGGCAGGAGAAGAAGCAAAAAAAGTAGAAGAGGAGCAAAAAAAGCAAGCTGAAGAAGAGCAGAAAATAAAAGAGGAAAATAAAAACTTACAAGGACAGGTAACTACAAAAAAGAAGGCAGAAGAAATAGTAAAAAATAAAATAGGAACTGGCAATAATAATATTAAGGCTATTTGTGAAGGAGAAGAGGTTAGACAAGGGGTATCATATTATTTAGTCCATGTATATGAAGTTGTTGAGGATCATACAGCGACAATGGGTTGGTATTATGTAAGAAAAGATAACGGACAAGTGTTTTTATGGGATTTAGCATCTGATATATTAAAACCAATCTAATATATTATAATCAATAAATTAAAAAAGATTGTGCTTCATTAAGCACAATTTTTTATTTAAGCTTATATTTAATAATATTAAAAATTAATATATTATATATGAATTTTAATGTACATATTGATCTTCTGTAGTATGAAATTTAAAACTTACAACTGTATGGATACAGTTGTAAAAATATTAAATTTCATATATTTTAAATATAAAATTATGTAAATTCAGATTGTTTAGGAGATGTACATATGAAAGTAAATACAAAAAAAGTAGCGGCTATACATGATATATCTGGTTATGGGAGAGCATCTTTGACCACAGTAATACCTATAATATCTCTTATGGGTACACAGGTATGTCCAATTCCCACGGCGGTTTTGTCTACTCATACAGGGGGATTTGGTAATCCTGAAATAATAGATTTAACAGATAATTTACAAGCTTATATAGATCATTGGAAAAGCTTAAATTTAGATTTTAATTGCATATATAGTGGATATTTAGGATCAGTGCATCAAATAAATATAATATCAAATTTTATAAAGCATTTTAAGAAAAAAGATACATTGGTAGTTATAGATCCAGTAATGGGAGACGATTGTGAGCTTTATTCTGCTATAGATTATGAAATGGTACATAAAATGAAAGAATTTATAAAATTAGCTCATGTTATAACGCCAAACTATACTGAAGCTTGCTATCTTTTAAATAAAGATTGCTCTAAATGTAAAATTTCTGAAAAAGAAGTTAAAGAAATGCTTATAAACTTAAGTGATATAGGACCAGAAAATGTTATAATAACCAGTGTTCCTTTATACGACAATATAATAGCCACAGTTTCATACAATAAAGTAAAGAATGAATTTTATATAACAAAAACAGAGAAATTAAATGTAAATTATCCTGGGACAGGAGATGCTTTTACCAGTGTAGTTGTAGGAAGTTTATTAAAAGGTGAAAACATAAAAACTGCTGTAGATAAGGCTGTTGATTTTATAAAGTATGGTATAGAAATAAGTTTAAAATATGATTACAATCAAAGGGATGGTATTTTATTAGAAAAAGCCTTAAAAAAGTTAATATAAAATAGAATCAAGTATTTCAGTTTTAGATAGATCTGTCTTATAAGTAGACATTTTTGTATTAATCTTAAAAAAGTTATCTAGGAAAGTGTTTAGCATTATGCAAATATGAAATACTAATTAAAGCTAAAATATTTTATAAATTAATATGAGTAGTAAAAAAATAGAATTAATCATAGAAATGAAATTGTATATAAGTTAAAGAGG